>NZ_JBMGQR010000009.1:0-100502 GCF_049059935.1 Solicola agrisoli
GCAGCCGGGCCGTCGACGTCGTCGCCGAGGGGCAGCCGCCGATCATGGGCGAGGAGTTCGACCTGGTCGAGCAGATCCTGTGGGCCGACGCCGCCTGGGGCGCGGCGATGGCCAGGCGCGGGCTCCACGAGCCCGAGCGCGTGCGCATCTCGGCGCTCAGCGCCGGCTGCTTCGACATCCCCGGCGAGGAGGGGCGCCGCCTCGTGCGGTGCCTGTCGTTCCTGCAGCTCGACGACGACGACAACGTGTGGGCGCACCCCATCGACGGCGTCGTGGCGTACGTCGACCTGATCACCGCCGAGGTGGTCGAGCTGATCGACGACGGGATCCACCCGATCCCCACGGCCCGCGCCGACTTCCAGCGCGACGACGGCTCGCTGCCGCAGCGGACCACCCAGCGTCCGATCGAGATCACCCAGCCCGAGGGGGGCAGCTTCACCGTCGAGGGCGACGTCGTCACGTGGGAGAACTGGCAGTTCCGGATCGGCTTCGACCAGGTCGAGGGGCTCACCCTCCACCAGCTCGGCTTCCACGACCAGGGGCGGCTGCGGCCGATCGTCTACCGGGCGTCGGTGGCCGAGATGGTCGTGCCCTACGGCGACCCGTCGCCGGTGCGCTTCTGGCAGAACTACTTCGACGCCGGCGAGTACTCCCTGGGCAAGGAGGCCAACGCGCTGTCGCTCGGGTGCGACTGCCTGGGAGAGATCCACTACTTCGACGCGGTGGTCGCCGACGACGACGGCAACCCCCGCGAGCTGCCCAACGCGGTCTGCATGCACGAGGAGGACCACGGCGTCCTGTGGAAGCACACCGACGCGTACAACGGCACCAGCTCGGTGCGCCGCCAGCGGCGCCTCGTCGTCTCGTTCTTCATCACCGTGGGCAACTACGACTACGGCTTCTACTGGTACCTCTACCTGGACGGCACCATCGAGCTCGAGTGCAAGGCCACCGGCGTGGTGTTCGCGTCGGCCTACCCCGGCCCGCGTCCCGACGGCAGCCCCTACCCGTGGGCGAGCGAGATCGCGCCGGGCGTCGGCGCCCCGTACCACCAGCACCTGTTCTCGGCGCGCCTCGACCTGATGGTCGACGGTGTCGGCAACGCGGTCGACGAGGTGGACGCCGTCAGGGTGCCGGTGGGCGAGGACAACCCGTACGGCAACGCGTTCACCCGCCGCGCCACGCGGCTGGCCACCGAGTCCGAGGGTGCCCGGCTCGCCGACGGCTCGGTGGGCCGCACCTGGCACCTGACCAACCCCCACGAGCTGAACGCGCTCGGCCAGCCCGTCGCGTACGCCCTGCACCCCGAGGGGCAGCCGACCCTGCTCGCCGACGACAGCTCGTCGATCGCACGACGCGCGGCCTTCACCACGCGGCACCTGTGGGTGACCGCCCAGTCCGACCAGGAGCGTTACCCGTCGGGCCAGTTCGTCAACCAGAACGCCGGACGCACGGGGATCGACACCTGGGTGCAGGCCGACCGCGACATCGACGGCACCGACATCGTCGTCTGGCACACGTTCGGCCTGACGCACTTCCCCCGTCCCGAGGACTGGCCGATCATGCCCGTCGACCACACCGGGTTCGTGATCAAGCCGGTGGGGTTCTTCGACCGCAACCCCGCCCTCGACGCCCCCGAGCCCCGCTCGGCGCACTGCGGCAGCGGCGCCGAGGGCACGCCCTGCCACGAGGCCCCGTGAGCATGGGGGTGCTCCACGCGGTCTGCGTGGTGGCCGCCGCCGTGATGGTGCTGCAGTCGCGCACGACCCGGACCCGTGTCGCCCACGTGGTGATGCTGCTGGCCATGGTGGCGGTGGCCCTCGCGGGCACCGCCCTGGTCCTGGCCGCGTCGGCCGCCGCCCTGGTGGCCACGGGGCTGTGGCTGCTCGGCGGCCGGCGCCGGGCCGACGTCGCCTCGTGCGGCCTCGACCTGGTGGCCAACGCCTCGCTGGTCGCCCTGATGGGCGTCGCCACGGTGTGGGGCGACCACGACCACGGGGCCGGCTCGCACCCGATGCCGGGCATGGCCGACGGCTCGCATCCTCTCGTCGGCCTCGTCGTGCCCGCCCTCGCCGGGACCGTGGTCCTGACCTGGGCCGTCGTGCGCGCTCGGGTCGACCGCGGTGAGGGCGGCACGGGTGCGGCCCTGGCCGCGTGGTCGATGGTCCTCGTCATGGGCGCGATGTCGTTCGCCTGACTGCGTTCGGTACGCCGGCGGCTCGGACGACCGCCGCTGCCCGACCTGCACCTGGTCCGAGCCGGGGGGTTGACCTTTGTTGTGGCACACGTCATATTCATGGGAACGCTCCCACGGACGCGCCGGGGAGCAGTGGAGGAAGGGAGTCGTCATGACTCGCACCAAGGTTCGCTGGGCATCGGCAGCCGTCGCTCTCACCGTGGCCGTCGGGCTGGCCGGGTGCGGCGGCTCGGGCTCCGGCGACGGTGGCGGCGACGTCACGCTCCGTGTCAGCACGTTCGGGACGTTCGGCTACGAGAAGGCGTACGAGCAGTTCGAGAAGGACCACCCGGGCGTCACGGTCGTCGAGTCCGACGAGGGCGACCTCGGCAAGTACGGCACCCAGCTCACCCAGCGGATCGCCGCGGGCAACGGCGCCGGCGACGTGGTCGCGATCGAGGAGGGGCAGATCGTCAACTTCCTCCAGGCGCCGGACAAGTTCGTGAACTTCCAGGAGCACGGCTCGAACGAGCGCAAGGACCAGTGGCTGGACTGGAAGTACGCCCAGGCGACCACCGCCGACGGCTCGGCGACCATCGGGCTCGGCACCGACGTCGGCGGCCTGGCCATGTGCTACCGACGGGACCTGTTCGAGAAGGCGGGCCTGCCGACCGAGCGCACCGAGGTCGCGAAGCTCTGGCCCACCTGGGACGCCTACGTCGCCACCGGCAAGAAGTTCAAGGCCGGCATCGGCGACGACAGGACGGCGTTCCTCGACGCCGCGACCAACACTTACAACTCGATCCTCATGCAGGGCGCCGACGAGACGTACTTCGACCGCGACGACCGGCTGGTCATCGACTCCAACCCGGTGGTCAAGGACGCCTGGGACACCGCGGTCGGCATCTCCGAGTCCGGGCTGTCCGCCCGGCTCAAGGCGTTCTCCAACGAGTGGAACGCCGGGTTCAAGAACGGGGCGTTCGCCACCATCGCGTGCCCGGCGTGGATGACCGGGTACATCAAGGACCAGTCCGGTGAGGCCAACGCCGGCAAGTGGGACATCACCACGGTGCCCGGCGGCGCCGGCAGCTGGGGCGGCTCCTTCCTCGCCGTGCCCACCCAGGGCAAGAACCAGAAGCTCGCGATCGAGCTCGCCGAGTACCTCTCGGGCCCCGACGGCCAGCTCGCCGCGTTCGAGAAGGCCGGCAACCTGCCGTCCAACCCGACGCTGTACGACCGTCCGGAGCTGAAGTCGGCGACCAACCCGTACTTCAACGACGCCCCCATCGGCCAGCTGTTCGTCGCCGGCGCCCAGGGGCTGGAGCCGGTCTACCTCGGGGCCAAGAACCAGCCGGTGCGCGACGCGGTCGAGAACGCGATGCGCAGCGTCGAGGGCGGCCAGCGCTCGCCGGCAGCCGGGTGGAAGCAGGCGGTGAAGGCGGCCGAGCAGGCCGCCCGCTGACCTGACCGCCGGGGCCACGGACCTCGGTGCCCACGTCGCCGCCGGGTGTGCGGCGTGGGCACCGAGCACCACCCCGGACCACCACCCCCCGTTCCCATCCCTTCCTGACAGGACGCACATGAGCCTCACCGACCTGAGACGGGCGCCGCGCGCTGCGGCGAAGGCGCCCCCGCCGCCACCTGCACCGGCGCGCCGCCGACGCCGCCCCTGGCGGGACGTCCTGGCGCCCTACGCGTTCGTCTCGCCGTTCTTCGTCGTGTTCGCGGTCTTCGGGCTGTTCCCGCTGCTCTTCACGTTCTGGGTCTCGCTGCACGACTGGAGCCTGATCGGAGGGGACCGGCCGTTCGTGGGCCTGGGCAACTACCGCGAGCTCGCGGCCGACGGGGTGTTCTGGAACGCGATGGCCAACACGCTCGGCATCTTCGTGCTGGCGACCGTCCCCCAGCTCGTCGTCGCCACCGTCCTGGCGCAGGTGCTCAACACCTCCCTGCGCGCGATGACCTTCTGGCGCATGAGCGTCCTGGTGCCCACGGTGACGTCGGTCGCCGCGGTCGGCATCATCTTCAGCCTGATGTTCGCCCGCGACTTCGGCCTGGTGAACTGGCTGCTGTCGCTCGGCGGCGTCGACGCGATCTCCTGGCAGGACCACCGCTGGTCCGCCTGGGTGGCGGTGTCGGCGATGGTCGACTGGCGCTGGACCGGCTACAACGCGCTCATCCTGCTCGCCGCCCTCCAGGCCGTGCCGCGCGAGCTCTACGAGGCGGCCCGGATGGACGGCGCCAACGCCTGGCGCCAGTTCTGGTCGATCACCGTCCCGATGCTCCGACCCACGATCGTGTTCGTCACCGTGATCGCCACCATCGGCGGCGTCCAGCTCTTCACCGAGCCGCTGCTGTTCAACGCCGGCTCCAACGACCTCGCCGGGGGCACCACCGGGCAGTCCCAGACCGTCGCCATGTACCTGGTGCAGCAGGCCTTCACCGGCCAGCGGTTCGGGTACGCGGCGACCGTCGCGTGGGTGCTGTTCCTGGTGATCGCCCTCGTCTCGGCCGTGAACGTCCTGCTCCTGCGACGCATCCGATCGGCGGAATGACATGACCCTGCTGACCTCCCCGCCACCGGCGGCCGTCGCGACGGCCCCGGCCCGCCGCGGCCGGCGGATCGGCCGCGCCGGCTGGCGCACCTACCTGAGCCTCACGGTCGTGACCGCGCTGTCGCTCGCGCCGCTGTACTACATGCTCGTGATGGCCTCGCGCCCCAACAGCGACATCACCTCGACGCCGCCGCCCCTGCTGCCCGGCGGCGCCCTGCGCGACAACGTCACCCGGGTCTTCGACAACCAGGACGTGATGTTCGCCCAGGCGTTGCTGAACACGCTGCTGGTGGCGACCGTCGCGACCGTCAGCGTCGTCGTGCTCTCCTCGCTGGCCGGGTTCGCGTTCGCCAAGCTGAGGTTCCGCGGCCGGTCGGGCCTGCTGCTGGTGGTCGTGGCGACCATGATGGTCCCGGTCCAGCTCGGCCTCGTGCCGCTGTACATGCTGATGTCCGAGATCGGGCTGGCCGGGACCCTGTGGTCGGCCACGCTGCCGTTCGTCGTCAGCGCCTTCGGCGTGTTCATGATGCGCCAGTACGCCATCTCCGCCGTGCCCGACGAGCTGATCGAGGCCGCGCGCGTCGACGGCGCGTCCACCACCCGGATCTTCTTCCAGATCGTGTTCCCGGCACTGCGTCCGGCGGCCGCGGTGCTCGGGCTCCTGACCTTCATGGAGCGCTGGAACGACTTCCTGTGGCCCTACCTCACCCTCGACGCCGACCACCCGACCGTCCAGGTCGCCCTCTCGCGCCTGTCCGGCGGCTACTACGCCGACCAGGCGCTCGTCATGGCCGGCACCCTCGTCGGCACCGTCCCGCTCGTGCTGGTCTTCGTCGTCTTCGGACGGCAGATCATCGGCGGCATCATGGAAGGAGGCGTCAAGGCATGACGTCCACCCCGATCCACCCGACCCTCGACGCGGACCGTTTCCCCGCGTCGTTCACCTGGGGCGTCGCCACGTCCGCCCACCAGATCGAGGGCGCCACCGACGTCGGCGGTCGAGGCCCGTCGATCTGGGACACCTTCGCCGCCCGGCCCGGGCACACCGTCCGCGGCGAGACCGGGGCCGTGGCCAACGACCACTACCGCCGCTGGGCCGACGACCTCGACCTCGTCCGGAGCCTCGGCGTCGACGCCTACCGGTTCTCGGTCGCGTGGCCGCGCGTGCAGCCCGGCGGACGCGGCCCGGCCAACGCCGAGGGGCTGGCCTTCTACGACCGTCTCGTCGACGGCATGCTCGAACGGGGCATCGAGCCCTGGGCGACGCTCTACCACTGGGACCTCCCCGACGAGCTCGAGCAGGCCGGCGGCTGGCCCCACCGCGACACCGCCGACCGGTTCGCCGACTACACCGAGCTGGTCGTCGAGGCGCTCGGCGACCGGGTCGGTCGATGGATCACCCTCAACGAGCCGTGGTGCTCGGCCTTCCTGGGCTACGCCAGCGGACGGCACGCGCCCGGACGCACCGACCCGGCGGACGCCGTCCGAGCCGCCCACCACCTGCTGCTCGGCCACGGGCGCGCCGTCGACGTCGTCCGGGCGCTGCGCCCCGACGCCCAGGTCGGCGTGACGCTCAACCTCTACCCGGTCAGCCCCGTCGACGACACCGGACGCCACGACGACGCCGCCCGCAGGGTCGACGGCCTCGCCAACCGGCTGTTCCTCGACCCGGTCCTCCTCGGCCGCTACCCCGAGGACGTCGTCGACGACCTGCGGCCCTTCTGCGACCAGGCGCACGTGCGCCCGGGTGACCTGGGGACGATCTCGGCCGAGCTCGACTTCCTGGGCGTCAACTACTACACGCGCCACGTGGTCGAGGCCGGCCCGTTCCCCGGTGCCGCCGACGTCGTGTTCGCCGAGCGCGACCTCGCCCGGACGTCCACGGGGTGGGAGGTCGACCCCGACGGGCTGGTCGACGTCCTCGCGCAGGTGGTCCGCGACTACCCGCCCGTCCCGATCGTGCTCACCGAGAACGGTGCGGCGTTCGACGACGAGCTCGAGGACGGCAAGGTGCTGGACCACGACCGCGTCTCGTTCCTGGCCACCCACCTGGACGCCCTGGCCCGCGCCCGCGAGGCCGGTGCGCCCGTGGAGGGCTACTTCGCGTGGTCGCTGATGGACAACTACGAGTGGGCCGAGGGGTACGACAAGCGCTTCGGTCTCGTGCACGTCGACTTCGAGACCCAGGAGCGCACGGTCAAGGAGTCCGGACGCTGGTACGCCGACCTCGTCCGCGCCCATCGAGCCCTCACCGGGCGGTCCGACGGCCAGGCATGATGGAGCGGTGAGCCTCGCCCCCGACCACCCCACCCTGGAGCAGGTCGCGGCCCGCGCCGGGGTGGGGCGCGGCACGGCGTCGCGCGTCATCAACGGCTCCTCGCACGTGTCGGACCACGCCCGCAACGCCGTCGAGCGGGCGGTCCGCGAGCTCGGGTACATCCCCAACCAGGCGGCGCGCACCCTCAAGACGCGGCGCACCGGTGCCGTCGCGCTGGTCGTCTCCGAGACCGAGGACCGCGTCTTCGGCGAGCCCTTCTTCGCCACCCTCATCCGCGGCATCTCCGCCGCCACCGGGGACGCCGGCTACCAGCTGCTGCTCGCGCTGGTCCGCGGGCAGGAGGAGGCCTCCCGCGAGCACCCGTTCCTGTCGCCGCAGCACGTCGACGGCGCCCTGATGGTGTCGCAGCACGACGACGACCCGCTGCCGCACGCCCTGGCCGCCCGGGGGCTGCCGCTGGTCTTCGCCGGCCGGGTGCCCGACACCCTCGAGGCGTCGTCGGTCGACGTCGACAACGTCGGCGGGGCCGAGTCGGCCGTCGCCCACCTGGTCGCCGCCGGACGGCGCACCATCGCCACCATCGCGGGACCCGACGACATGACCGCCGGTCGCGATCGCGCCGCCGGCTACCGGTCGGGCCTGGGACGGCACGACCTGCCCGTCGACCCCCACCTCGTCGCGACGGCCGACTTCTCCGAGGCCGGCGGCGAGCAGGCCATGGCACGTCTCCTGGAGGCACGACCCGACCTCGACGCCGTCTTCGTCGCGAGCGACCTGATGGCCGTCGGTGCCGTCCGCGCGCTCCAGGCCGCCGGACGTCGGGTGCCCGACGACGTCGCCGTCGTCGGCTTCGACGACGCCCCCGTCGCGGGCCTGACCGATCCCGCGCTCACCACCGTCCACCAGCCGGTCGACGAGCTCGGACGACGCATGGCCGGCGTGCTGGTCGACCAGGTCCTGACCGGCGGAGGGCACAGCGCCGTCCACGAGGTGCTCCCCACCCGGCTGGTCGTGCGCGCCAGCGGCTAGACCCCCGGGGGGAGCCGGGACGGCTCCCGAGCTGCGGCCGGCCCGTCTGGTCCGCCACGTGGGTCGCGGACGCCGCACCGCCCACCGGACGCGGTGGGGCGTGCCGTCACGCGAGGTCCTCGGGTCGTGTCCGGAGCTTGGCCGCGATCGTGGCGAGCATGCGCTGCTCGGTGGTGTCGAGCGGATCGATCACCAGGCGGCGCACCGCCTCGACATGGGTGGGGGCGGCCCGGACGACGAGATCGAGGCCGGCGTCGGTGAGGGCGACGAGGGTGTATCGGCCGTCGACGGGGTCGGGGGAGCGCTGGACCAGACCGCGCTGCTCGAACCGCTTGACCACGTTCGAGAGTCGCGAGAGCGATCCGTTGGCCAGGAAGGCCAGCTCGCTCATCCGCAGACGGCGGTCGTGGGCCTCCGACACGTGGCTGAGCGTCAGGTACTCGAACAAGGTGAGCCCGGCGTGCTGCTGGAGCGGGGCCTCGAGCCGGCCGGGAAGCAGGAGCACCAACGACACCAGCCCGGTCCAGGCCGCCTTCTCCTCGTCGTCGAGCCACCGGGTGTCGTCGTCGTCCCCGCCAGCCGAGACGCCGTGCTCCGAAGCAGGCATGCGGGCAAGCCTAGCGGCCCGGAATCGCGAGATTTAGTTCACGTGTGAAGTGTCTGCTAGATTATTACTTCACACGTGAAGTCAAGGTCGAGAGGAACCCTCATGAGCAACGCGCAGTACTTCGCCACGCCGGGCTACGGCGAGACCATGCTGGCCAACCTGCACTACCACCAGGCGGTACGCGTCGGCGACCGCGTGGAGATCTCCGGGCAGGGCGGGTGGGGGGACGAGATCGACTTCCCCGACGACCTCGGGGAGGAGATCGTCCGCGCCTTCGACAACGTCGAGCGGACCCTGGCGACGGCCGGGGCCTCGTGGGACGACGTGATCTCGATCGACTCCTTCCACGTGCCCACCGAGGACGACTCGATCGGCGACGCGCACAACCGCGTGATGGTCGATCAGCTCCGTCGCCGCTTCGGGGACCGGGCGCCCATCTGGACCCAGATCGGAGTCGCTGCCCTCGGAGCGCCGGGGATGCGCGTCGAGATCCGCGTCAGCGCCGTGCTCGGTCAGGGGCGCTGACCCGTCGGGCGTGCGGGCGGACGCCTCGCACCTTGAGGTCGCCGATCGGTCGCGATAAGATTGTCTGCACAGGCAGATAGTAAGGAGTGAGCGATGACGCAGGACCGGTCCCCTCAGGACGTCGCGGTGGTGGCCCTCCCCGGACGGAACGACACGGTGGGCTACTACCAGTCGCCCCTCGAGGTGCTGCTTCGCGGCGAGGTCACCGGTGGGAAGTTCCTCATGACCCGCCAGCAGGGCATGCCGGCCGAGCTGGCGCCGCCGTTCCACGTGCACACCCGCGAGGACGAGATCTGGATCGTCGACCGGGGCACGTTCAGGTTCTGGCTGGGAGGCACGTCGCTGGACACCGCCGAGGTGCGGGACGTGGGGCCGGGTGGGGTCGTCTACGGTCCCCGGGACCTGCCGCACACCTTCCAGAGCCTCGACGGCCCGGGTGACGTCACGATCCTGTGGAGCCCCGCCCAGAGCCAGGAGTACTTCTTGAGCGTCGGAGACGGAGACCGACGTGAGGACTCCGAGCACGCCGAGGCGCTCGCCCGGGTCGGTGTCTTCATCCTCGACCGTGCACCGGTCGACGGTCGCTGAAGGCTCGTCGCGGAGCGACCGGGCGGCTTTCCCGCCGACCGTGCTCGCCGGGACGACGGACCTCGGGCGACGCGGCGGTGCGTCTCGGTCCGGTCAGCTCGCCAGTCGTCGTCGGGCCTCGACGAGCACGTCGTCGAGGCGGTCGCGGGTGGACAGCAGGTCGCGCGCCTGCCGGTCGATCCGGTCGCGCTCGTCGCTCAGCCTCTGGACCATCGCGGGGGTCGTGGTGCCGCTGTAGATGCAGGGCAGCAGGTCCACGACGCCACGGCTCGGCACCCCGGCGGAGAACAGCAGCTGGATCAGCTCCACCCGCTCGACGGCGTCGGCGCCGTACACCCGCTGGCCGCCCGCGGTGCGGTCGGACAGCAGCATCTGCTGCTCCTCGTAGTACCGCAGCGAGCGCACGCTCACGCCCGTCGCCCTCGCCAGCTCGCCGATCCTCACGGTCCTCCTGTGGTGCACCTCACGCCGCGACGCCTTGAACCTCACGTCAATGTGAGATTCTACGCTGGGCGGCATGAAGATCAACGACTCCACCGTCCTCGTCACCGGCGCCAACCGCGGGCTGGGCCGCGAGCTCGCCCGTCAGGCCCTCGAGCGGGGCGCCCGCAAGGTCTACGCCACCGCGCGTCGCCCCGAGACCATCGACCTGCCCGGCGTCCACGCGCTCCGGCTCGACGTGACCGACCCGGTCACCGTCGTCGCCGCCGCGGAGGTGGCCCACGACGTCGACGTGGTCGTCAACAACGCCGGCGTCGCGACCATCCAGAACCTCCTGACCGGCGACCCCGACCTGATCCGGCTCGAGATGGACACCCACTTCTGGGGCACGCTCGACGTCACCCGCACGTTCGCACCGGTCCTCGCCCGCAACGGCGGCGGAGCCATCCTCAACGTCATGTCCGTGCTCTCGTTCCGCGTCTACCCCGGCAACGGCGCCTACGCCGCCGCGAAGGCCGCCGAGTGGGCCCTCACCCACAGCACCCGGCTCGAGCTCGCCGGCCAGGACACCCAGGTCACCGGGGTCCACCTGTCTTCGACCGACACCGACATGATGGCCGGCTGGGACGTGCCCAAGAACGACCCGGCCGACGTCGTCCGCGCCGCGCTCGACGGACTCGAGGCCGGGCAGCAGGAGGTGCTCGCCGACGACGACACCCGTCAGGCCAAGGCGCTCCTGTCGGGGACTCCCGAGGAGCTCTACGCGCCGTTCGCCTGATCGGCCACGCTGCGGCGAGAGGACGGGTGCGTGGTCGAGGGCGGCCGGTTCGCAGGAGTCGACGCTCGCCGTGATGCCTGCGTAGGCAGATAAGGTCGCCCTGTCGGCGCGACGCGAGGAGAGGACGTCCCGATGGGTGAGGACTCGATGTCGGTCGAGGAGCGGGCGTGGGCGGGATTCCTGCGGACCCACGAGCGACTGTGGCGGCAGATGGAGGAGGGCCTGGCGGGTCTGAACCTCAGCATGGCCGAGCTCGACGTGCTGTTCGCGCTGGACGTCTCCGGTCGGGTCGGCGTGCGGATGTCCGACCTGGCCGAGCGGAGGCTGATGTCGACCGGGGGGTTCACGAGGTTGGCCGACCGACTGGAGCGGCGTGGCGTGATCGAGCGCCGACGCTCCGAGGCAGACGGGCGCAGCCTCGAGTGCTTCCTCACCGCCGAGGGCCGCACGCTGCTTCGCGTGGCACGCCGCACCCACGGACAGGACATCCAGCGGCTGTTCATCGACCGCCTGAGCGAGGACCAGCTGCGGGCCCTGACGGAGGTCTGGGCCTCGCTGGCACCCTGAGGAGCGCCCGGCCTGCGTCGCCGCAGGTGGTGGTCACCCACCCGGCGGTGGGCACGGCCCCACGACGACGCGGAAAGTGGGGCCGTACCCACCGCTCGGGTGCCGCCGAGCTCCGACGTCTGCCAGGCTCGCGTCGTGGCGACCGTCGGCGTGTGCGAGGACGACCCGGCGATCCGGCGCGTCCTGTCCGAGGGGCTGCGCCGCGGCGGACACACGGTGGTCGCGGCGCACGACGGCGGCGAGGCGCTGAGGATGTTCGGCGCCGGCAGCGCCGTCGACGTCCTCGTGCTCGACATCGGGCTGCCCGACTCCGACGGCCGAGACGTCTGCCAGGCGCTGCGCAGCGCCGGGCAGGACGCGCCGGTGCTGTTCCTCACCGCCCTCGGTGCCGTCCACGACCGGCTGGCCGGCTTCAGCGCGGGTGCGGACGACTACCTGGCCAAGCCCTTCGACGTGCGCGAGGTCCTCGCGCGGGTCGAGGTGCTCGCCCGCCGTCGTTCGGCGAGCAGCCCGCCCGGGCCCGCCGCCCTGGTCCTCGACCCCACCCGGCACAGCGTCCGCTTCGGGGAGGCCGAGGCCCCGCTGAGCCCCACGGAGTACCGGATGCTCGCCGCGGTCGCGGCGCGCCCCGGTGAGGTCGTGCGACGTCGGGCCGTCGTCGCGGCGGCGTGGCCCGACGGGGCGATCGTCAGCGAGAACACGGTCGACTCCTACATCCGCCGCGTCCGGGTCAAGCTCGAGCAGGTCGGGTCGCCGGTGGCCCTCACCACCGTGCGCGGCGTCGGGTTCACGCTGCGATGAGACCACCGGGCGGCTCTGGACGGTGGCGCGGGCCGACGTCGTTGCGGGCGCAGATCATCGTGTCCACCGTCGCCGTCACCGCGTTCGCGATGGTGCTCCTCACCCTGCTGGTCCAGCTGGTCCTCGCGGGGGTGAACGACCGCGGGGTCGACACCGTGCTGGAGGACCGGGCCGACGCCGTCACCTCGACGATCGAGGGCGTCGTCGCGTCCGGTGGCGCGCTGTCCCCGGCGACGCTCGAGCTCGACCCCGGGGTCGTGGTGTTCGACGCCGCTGGCCGCAGGGTCGCCGGCGTGGCGGCGGCCGGGGAGGGCGGACCGGTGCGGGCGCTCGCCTCGGCGAGCCGGGCCCGCTACCTGGACGGCCCGGGGGACGTCCGACTGCTCGCCGAGCCCTTCGACGCGGGCGGGGGCGGGGTCGTCGTCCTGAGCGAGCCCCTCGCGCCGTACGAGCGGGCCGAGACCTACGCCCTCGTCGCGAGCATCGCCGCAGGCGCGGTCGTCACCGCCGGCGCCGGCGGCGTGGCGGCCTGGGTGATGCGCCGGGCGCTGAGCCCGGTCGCCCAGATGGCCGCCCGCGCCGACGACTGGTCCGAGCACGACCTGGGACGACGGTTCGAGCTCGGCGAGCCCCGCAACGAGATCTCCACGCTCGGCGCGACCCTGGACCACCTCCTGGACCGGGTCGCCCGGACCATCGGGGCCGAGCAGCGGTTGACCTCCGAGCTCGCGCACGAGCTGCGCACCCCGTTGACGACCGTCCAGGCGACGGCTCAGCTCGTCCTCATGCGCGACGACCTCGACCCGTCGGTCCGCTCCGAGGTCGAGCAGATGGAACGCTCGTGCCACCAGATGGGCCAGACGATCAGCACCCTGCTCGACCTCGCCCGGACCGGCCGGGGTGCGGCGTCCGACTCGGTCGCGGTGACCGCCCTCCTCCGGGCCACGGTCGACGCCCGGGCCGACACCGGCACACGGGTCGTCGTCGAGGTCGAGGACGACCGTCTGCGGGTGGCCCTGCCCGAGGCGCTGGCGACCCGCGCGCTGGGACCCGTGCTCGACAACGCGCTGAGGTACGCCACGCAGGAGGTCCGCCTGACCGCCCACGCCGACGGTGAGCACGCGGTCGTCGTGGTGACGGACGACGGGCCCGGCCTCCCCGACCACGACGTCGACCTGTTCGAGCCGGGTGTCGCCGTGGGCGACCGGGGCGGGACGGGGCTGGGGCTGGCCCTGGCCAGACGGGTGGCCCGCGCCGGAGGCGGTGACGTCGTCGCCCGCCCCGGCGACCACACCGGGGCGCGGATCGAGGTGCGTCTGCCGGCGGTGAGCACCTGACGCCGCAGTCAGGTCGTTGGCAGGTTCGGCGCCGCACGCTTCGTCCATGCCCACACACTCCGCGAGCACCGCCACCACGCCGTTTACCGCGCGTCGCATGCTGAACAAGGTCCCCGAGGTGACCTTGCTCTTCTGGATCGTGAAGATCATGTCCACCACCGTCGGCGAGACCGCCGCGGACTTCCTCGCCGGCAACATCGGGCTCGGGCTGACCAACACGTCGCTGGTCATGGCGGCGCTGCTGGCCGCGGTGCTCGTGGTCCAGCTCCGGCTCCGGCGCTACGTCCCGGCGGTCTACTGGCTCGTCGTGGTCCTGGTCAGCGTCGTGGGCACCCTGATCTCGGACAACCTCGTCGACAACCTCGGCGTCAGCCTGTGGACGACGACGGGCGTCTTCGCCGCCGGGCTCGCCGTGAGCTTCACGGCCTGGTGGCGCTCCGAGCGCACCCTGTCGATCCACTCCATCACCACCACCCGCCGCGAGGCCTTCTACTGGCTCGCGATCCTGTTCACCTTCGCCCTCGGCACCTCGGCCGGTGACCTCGTCGCCGAGAAGCTCGCGCTCGGGTACCTGCCGTCCGCGGCGCTGTTCGGCGGCCTGATCGCCCTGGTCACCGTGACCTACCGCGCCAGGGGCATCAACGCCGTGCTCGCGTTCTGGACCGCCTACGTCCTGACCCGGCCCTTCGGCGCGTCGATGGGCGACTTCCTCACCGCGACCCCCGGCTCGGGCGGACTCGGCCTGGGCACCAACGGCACCAGCGCGCTGTTCCTCGCCGTCATCCTCGGCGTCGTCGGGTGGTTCACCTACACCGACCGCCGCGACGCCCCCGAGCGCGAGCTCGTCGCCTGACCCGTGCCGCACCACCCTCGGACCGCCACGGCCGCTCGGCCGTGGCGGTCCGCGTCTGGTCTCACGGCGCCGGGGAATCCTCCGCGGGATCGTCGTCGGCGGGCGGCGTGGCGAGGTCGGCGAGCTGGGGGGAGAAGTCCTCGGCGTCGTCCGGCGGGCCGGCCGCGGGGTGCTCGTCGTCGGCGGCCCGGGTCGTGTCCGGGGTGGGGTCGGGGTGCGTGCTCATCGGGTGCTCCTGGAGTGGTGGCGGGTGGGTCGGCGTGGGCTCAGACGCCCTCCCACCGGACCGGCTCGCGGGTGCCGAACGCCTGCACGGCCCGGTGGAAGTCATCGCTGCCGAACGCACGGCTGACGACGTCGTCGTCGGGGACGAGCAGGCGGCGCCGCGCGCGGCGGGTGATCTCCTTGGCCGCCCACATCGTCAGGGGCGCGTGCGAGGTGAGGGTCGACGTGACCTCGGCGACCAGGTCGTCGAGGCCGTCGTCGTCGCACAGCTCGTTGACGAAGCCGACCTGGTGACACGCGGCGGCGTCCAGCATCTTGGCGCGCAGCAGCACGTCGTTGGTGAGCGACGGACCCAGGTGCAGCAGCAGGAACGACTGGCTGTTGGCCGACAGGCAGTTGCCGAGGGTGGCCGCGATCGGCGCGCCGAACCGGGACGACCGCGTGGCCAGGCGCAGGTCGCAGGCTGCGGCGAGCGCGAGCCCACCGCCCACGCAGTAGCCCCTGACCGCCGCCACCGTGGGGACGTCGACGGCCTCGACGCGGTCGACCACGGTGGCGATCCTGCGCTCGTAGTCGATGCCGTCCTGGCCGGTGGTGAAGTCGGCGAACTGGCCGATGTCGGTGCCGGCGGCGAACGCGCGGTCCCCGGCGCCCACCATCACGAGCGCGCGGAGGTCGTCGTCGCCGTCCACGCGGTCGCAGGCGCGGTGGATGCCGTCGTACATCGCCCAGGTCAGGGCGTTGCGCGCCTGCGGACGGTTCAGCGTGCAGGTCAGGACGCCGTCGGCCTCGCTGACCACCAGCTCGTCGGTGGCGCTCATCCGGCGGCCCCGGACGCGATGACGGCCTCGGCCCGCTCGGGCCCGAGCAGCTCGTCGAGGACGTCGCGCGTGTCCTGGCCCAGGGACGGTCCGGCCGACCGCCGGGACGTGGCGGCGTCGGTGAACCGCAGCGGCGACCCGATCTGCCGCACGGGGGCACCGGCGGCGTCGGGCGCGTCCCAGAAGAAGTCGCGGGCGCGCAGGTGCGGGTCGTCGAAGACCTGGTCGAACGTCGACAGGGGAGCGCACGGCACGCCGTGCCGGGTCCAGGCCTCGACGAGGTCGTCGGTCGTGCGGGTGCGGGTGGTGCGCTCGATCTGCTCCATCAGCGCGTCGCGCAGGAGCCGGCGGTCGGCGACCGAGGCGTAGGCGGGGTCGTCGTGGAGGTCGGGCCGGTCGATCGCCGCGCAGAAGCCCTTCCAGGTCGGCGGGGTGATCGCGCCGACCGTCACCCAGCCGTCGCTGGTGGGCACGGCCTGGTAGGGCGCCTGGCTCTGGTGCGCGGTGCCCTGCGGGGTGCCGACCTCGCCGGTGGCGAAGAAGCGGCCGGCCTCCCACACCGCGAGCGACACCCCGGTCTCCATCAGCGAGACGTCGAGGTAGTCGCCCACGCCGGTCGTGTCGCGGCGACGCAGCGCGGCCACGGCCCCGAGGGCGACGTAGAGCCCGGCGACGAGGTCGCAGACGGGGACGCCCACCTTGGCCGGGCCGCTGTCGGCGTGCCCGGTGATGCTCATCAGGCCCGAGCGCGCCTGCGCCATGATGTCGAGGCCGGGCAGCGCCGACAGGGGACCGTCCTGGCCCCAGCCGGAGGCCGAGGCGTAGACGAGCCGCGGGTTGCGGCCGCGCAGTTCGTCCGGTCCGAGCCCGAGGCGGCGCATGGCGCCCGGCCGCAGGTTCTCGACGAGGACGTCCGCGGTGTCGACCAGGGCGAGGAAGGCCTCGAGCCCCTCGGGCTGCTTGAGGTCCAGCGCGACCGACCGCTTGTTGCGGTTGAGGCGCAGGAAGGCCGACCCCTCGCCGTCGACGAACGGCCCGGTGGCGCGGGTCGGGTCGCCCGTGCCGGGCGTCTCGACCTTGACGACGTCCGCCCCCAGGTCGGCCAGCTGCATGGTGGCGAACGGTGCGGCCATGAACACCCCGACCTCGATCACGCGGATCCCCGCGAGGGGGCCTCCGGGTCCGGTCGGCGTCGTCGACTCGATGTGCTCCACGCGGGATCCTCTCCTCGTGCCTGGGTGTGGCTGGACGTGTGCGTCGTCCCGCCGCCCCGGGCCGGGGTCAGGCGAGATCGTGCGCGAGCTGGGCGGCGACCCGGCGCAGCACCGGGACGGCCCGGTCGAGCAGCTCGTCGGTCATGCGCGGTGCAGGTCCCGACACCGAGACCGCCAGACGGACGGTGGCCTGCGGCACCGCGACGGCGACGCAGCGCACGCCGACCTCCTGCTCGCCCTCGTCGACGGCGTACCCGCGCGAGCGGGTCGAGGCCAGCTCGGCGGTGAACGCCGCGGCGTCGACGACGGTGTTCTCGGTGTGCCGCGGCATGCCCGTGCGGGCGAGCAGCGCGCGGACGTCGTCCTCGGGCGCCTCGGCCAGCAGCGCCTTGCCCACGGCGGTGCAGTGGGGCAGCACCCGGCGCCCGACCTCGGTGAACATCCGCATCGAGTGGCGGCCGGGCACCTGGGCGACGTACGCGACCTGGTCGCCGTCGAGCATCGCGAGGTTGGCGGTCTCGCCGAGCTCGTCGACCACCAGCCGCAGGTGCGGCGCGGCGAGCGAGTTGAGCATGGTCGACGAGCTCTCCGCGAGCAGCAGCAGACGGGGGCCGAGCGCGTACTGGCGCGACGGCTCCTGGCGCAGGTAGCCGAGGTCGACCAGCGTCCGCACCGCGCGGTGGATGGTCGGGAGCGGGAAGCCGGACTCGGCGGCGAGCTGCGACAGCCCCATCACCCCGCCGCGGGTGGCGACGATCTCGAGCAGCCGGAACGCCCGTGCGATCGACTGCACGCCGCCGGTCGACCGGGGTCCGTCGGGGGTGGGGTCCACCGCGTCCACTGCCATGTCGGACCTCCCCGGGTCGTCTCGTCTGCCGGAATCGTACTGTCGCCAGGTGGACCTGCGGGGGCGGGTGCCCCGAGGTCCCCGCCCCCACGCGGCTCAGCCCCAGCCGGGGAGGACGAACACGGCCCAGGTGACGATCGGCGCGATGACCACCATGGAGAAGCCCCACACCATCAGCTGACGGAACACCTGGTCCCGCTGCTCGGACGGAGCGTTGGCGACCACCAGGGCCCCGCTGGTGGAGAACGGGCTGGAGTCGACCACCGAGGACGAGATCGACAGCGCGATGATCAGGCCGATCGGGCCGATCTCGCCGGCGAGCAGGAACGGCACCGCGAGCGGGATGAGGGCGCCGAGGATGCCCGTCGTGGACGCGAAGGCCGAGACGACCGCGCCGATGAAGCAGATCAGGATCGCGGCGAACAGCGGTGCGCCGATGCCGGCGACGCCGTTGCCGAGCCAGTCGATCGTGCCGATGCGCTCCATCAGCGACACGTAGGTGACGATGCCGCAGATCAGGAGCACCGTCGGCCACGCGATCGCGCTCACGGCGCCCTTGTTGATGCCGGGCGAGAACAGCGAGATGACCACGGCCACCGTGATGGCCGAGAAGCCGACGTCCTGCTCGAAGAAGAGCACCGCCACGGCCAGGGCGCCGATGCCGACGAGGGTGATGATCCGGTTGCGGTCGAGCTCGCCGACGCTGGCGCCGGACGGTCCGCCGGGGACCGTGGTGGTCTGCACCGACGTGGTGCTGGCCCGGGCGGTGTGGTCCGACCCGGACGTCACGGGCCGACCGCCGCCGGAGGGGGCGGGGGAGCCGTCCGAGGAGTCGGTGACCTCGCCGCCGACGTCGCGCTTGCCGATCAGCTCGCGACCGCCGAAGAGGACGAAGACGACGGCGCCGAGCACGACGTTGAACACCAGGGACGACACGAACAGCAGCGTCGGGCTGCCGTCGATGCCCTCGCGGGACACGACGCCGTTGACGATGGAGCCGAAGATGCTCAGCGGGGAGAACCCGCCGGCGCTGGCGCCGTTGATCACCATCAGGCCCATCAGCAGCGGACGGATCTGGTAGCGCTTGGCGAACCCCATGCCCATCGGCGCGATGATCGCGACCGCCGCGGGGACGACCGCGCCCACCGAGGTGAGCAGGCCGGTGACGGCGAACATCACCCACGGGATCAGCGCGATGCGCCCGCCGACGGCCTGCACGGCCTTGCCGACGAGCCAGTCCACGGTGCCGTTGTCCTTGGCGAGGGCGAACAGGTAGGTGACGCCCACCAGGATGAGGAACAGGTCGGCCGGGAAGCCGGCCAGGATCTCGTCGGTGCTCTCGCCGAGCACCTGGGTGCCGACGACGAAGGCGGCGACCAGGGCGAGCGCGCCCATGTGCACGGGCAGCACCGTGGCCACCAGGAACAGTGCGGCGAGCACCAGGATCGATATCAGTTCGTGTGACACGGGTTCAGCTCCAGGGTTCGTTCGCGACGGGACGTGCGGGGGAGCGCTCCGTCACCGGAGGTCCGCGACCTGTTTCGCTAGGCGAAAGAGGACTTTCGATTTCCGAAGACTGTCGTGTGATCCAGGTCTCGTCAAGGGGTGGGCCGCGTCGAGACCGGATCGCCCGGTGGCTCTGACCCCCGCCACGCGGCCGAGGGGTGGACGTCACCCGGCCGGGAGACTAGCCTCCGACCAGCGGTATAAAACTTCCACCAGACGGATAACCGGAGTCGTCGCCCCGCGGCGTCCCCGACCTCGAGGAGCTCCCATGGGTCGCCACTTCCTGCAGATCCCCGGTCCCACCAACTGCCCGGACGAGGTGCTGCGGGCCATGTCCGCCCCCACGATCGACCACCGCGGACCGCGGTTCGCGGCGATGGGCACCCGGATCCTCCAGGCCGTCAAGCCGGTGTTCGGCACCACCAACCCGGTCGTGATCTACCCCGCGTCGGGCACCGGCGCCTGGGAGGCGGCGCTCGTCAACACCCTGAGCCCGGGTGACACCGTGCTCGCCTTCGAGACCGGGCACTTCGCGACGCTCTGGCAGACGATGGCCACCGAGCTGGGGCTGGTGGTCGACCTCGTGCCCGGCGACTGGCGCCACGGCGTCGACACCGACGTCCTCGCCGAGCGTCTGGCCGCCGACACCGGGCACCGGATCAAGGCCGTCTGCGCGGTGCACAACGAGACCTCCACCGGCGTCACCAGCCGGATCGGCGACGTCCGCGCGGCCATGGACGCCGCCGACCACCCGGCGCTGCTGCTCGTCGACACGATCTCCTCCCTCGGCTCGATCGACTACCGGCACGACGAGTGGAAGGTCGACGTCACCGTCGCCGGGTCGCAGAAGGGCCTGATGCTGCCGCCCGGCCTGAGCTTCAACGCCGTGAGCGACAAGGCGCTCGCCGCGTCGCAGACCGCCACGCTGCCGCGCTCGTTCTGGGACTGGAAGCCGATCCTCGCGGCCAACGAGCGGGGCATGTGGCCCTACACGCCGGCCACCAACCTGCTGTACGGCCTCGAGGTCGCGCTCGAGATGCTCGCCGACGAGGGCCTGGAGAACGTCTTCGCCCGCCACCAGCGCTGGTCACGCGCCACCCGCGCCGCCGTCGAGGCCTGGGGCCTGGAGGTCCTGTGCCAGGACGAGCGGGAGCACTCCGGCTCGCTCACCGCGGTGCTGGTGCCCGACGGCGTCGACGCCGACGCGATCCGCGCCGTGATCCTCGACCGGTTCGACATGTCGCTCGGTGCCGGCCTGTCCAAGCTCGCCGGCAGGGTCTTCCGGATCGGGCACCTGGGCTCGTTCGAGGACCTCTCGCTGGTCGGCACCCTCGGCGGCGTCCAGATGGGCCTGAACCTGTCGGGCGTGCCGATCAAGCAGGACGGCGTGCAGGCCGCGCTCGAGGTGCTCGAGCGCGGCTGACCCGCCCCCACCCACGCCCGCGCACGACACGACGGAGCCCGCGATGACCACGACCGCCGACACGACCGCCGAGACCCATCACGACGCGCCCGGCGGCCTCGCCGCCGAGCTGGAGGCCGCGGTGTCGGGCGAGGTGGCCTTCGACGAGTACAGCCGCCACCTGTTCTCGCGCGACGCCAGCATGTACTCGATCACCCCGCTGGGCGTGGTCTACCCCCGCAACGCCGACGACGTCGCCGCGACGGTGCGCGTCGCGGCGCGCCACGGGGTCCACGTGACCCCCCGCGGTGCCGGGACGAGCCTGGCCGGCCAGACGATCGGCGCGGGCCTCGTGCTCGACTTCTCCCGGCACATGAACCGGATCCTCGAGCTCGACCCCGAGGCGCGCACCGCGCGCGTCGAGGTGGGCGTCGTGCAGGACGACCTGAACCGGGCCGCGGCCCCGTTCGGGCTGATGTTCGGCCCCGACACGTCCACCAGCAACCGCGCCACGATCGGCGGGATGGTCGGCAACAACTCCGCGGGCAGCGGGTCGTTGCGCTTCGGCATGACGATCGACCACGTCCGCGCCCTCGACGTGGTCCTCGCCGACGGGTCGACGGCCCGGCTCGAGCCGGTCGGCGCCGACGAGGTGCACCGGCGTGCGGCGGCGCCGACCCTGGAGGGCTCGCTGTACCGCGAGCTGCCCGAGATCGTGCGGACGAACCGCGCGGCCATCGCCGACGGGTTCCCGCCGTTCTGGCGTCGTGCGTGCGGCTACCGCCTGGACCGGCTGGCCGACGAGTCCACCGACTTCGACCTCGCCACGTTCGTCGTCGGCAGCGAGGGGACGCTGGTGGTGGCGACCCACGCGGACGTCGACCTCGTCCCCAAGCCGAAGTTCACCGTCTACGCGGTCGGGCACTTCGACACCACGCAGAAGGCCATCGAGGCGACCGAGGACGCGCTGTCGTGCGAACCGGCCCAGGTCGAGCTGATGGACAAGACGATCCTCGACCTCTCGCGCCGGAAGATCGAGTACGCCGACCTCGGCTCGAGCCTCGTCGGCGACCCGGCCGCCCTGCTGTTCGTCTCGTTCACCGGCGACGACGAGCACGAGGTGCTGGCGCGCCTGGACCACCTGATCGAGGTCTGGGAGCGGGAGGACCACGGCTACCACACGCTCCGCCTGGTGACCGCGGCCCAGCAGACCGCGCTGCTGAAGGTGCGCAAGTCGAGCCTCGGCCTGCTGATGGCGGCGAGCGAGGGGTCCAACCGGCCGCTGGCCTTCGTCGAGGACACCGCGGTGCCCCCCGAGCGGCTCGCCGCGTACACCGCGCGGTTCGCCGAGATCCTCGACGAGAACGAGATGAAGGCCGGCTTCTACGGGCACTGCTCGGTCGGCTGCCTGCACATCCGTCCGTTCGTCGACCTGTCCCGGCCCGACGAGATCGTCCGGATGCGACGCGTCGCCGAGCGCATCAAGGACCTCGTCAAGGAGTTCGGCGGCGTCAACTCCAGCGAGCACGGCGACGGGCTGGCCCGCAGCGAGTTCAACCGCGAGATCTTCGGCGACGACCTCTACGAGGCAATGCGCGCGGTCAAGGGTGTCTTCGACCCGGCGAACATCATGAACCCGGGCAAGATCGTCGACGCGCCGAGCATGACCGAGAACCTGCGCGACGCCGCGCTCCCGCCGGCGCCGGCGATCCGCACCCGCCTGGACTTCGAGGTCGTCGGCGGCATGCGGGGGGCGGCCGACCGCTGCATGAACATCGGGCTGTGCCGCAAGAGCACGACGGGTGCGATGTGCCCGTCGTACATCGCGACCCGCGAGGAGGAGCACGCCACCCGCGGGCGCGCCAACGCGCTGGTCAAGGCGCTGTCCGAGCCCGACCCGGCCCACGCGCTGGGCGGCGAGCGGCTCCACGAGATCCTCGACCTCTGCCTGATGTGCAAGGCCTGCAAGTCCGAGTGCCCGCTCGGGGTCGACATGGCCAAGCTGAAGAGCGAGACCCTCTCGCACTACCACGACCAGCACGGGGTGCCGCTGCGCTCGCGCGTCTTCGGGTCCATCCGCGGGCTCAACCGGATCGGCTCCTTCTTCGGTCCGCTGGCCAACCTGCCCGGACGGATCCCGCTGCTGCGCGTCCTGATGGAGCGCACGCTCGGCATCGCCCGGCGACGTCCGCTGCCGCACTTCGAGCGTGCGAACCTGCTGCGCTGGTACCGGCGCGAGGGCCGCAACGCCAACGTCGACGCCACGCAGGGCACGGTCAACTTCCTCGCCGACTCGTTCACCTCGTACACCGAGCCTCACATCGGGCGGGCCGCGATCGGCCTGCTCCAGCGCTCGGGGTGGGACGTCGAGCTGGCGAGCACCGGGTGCTGCGGACGGTCCGCGCTGTCCAAGGGCCTGGTCGACGAGGCCACCGCCAAGGCGCGGACGATGGCGCGCGACCTGGCCGAGCGGACGCCGCCCGGCTCGCCGATCGTCGGCTGCGAGCCCTCGTGCCTGTTCACGTTGCGCGACGAGCACGTGACGATGCTGCCCGACGACCCGAACGTGCAGGACGTCGCCGGACGCGTCCGCCAGGTCGAGGAGCTGCTCGTCGAGGCCGTGGACGCCGGCCGCCTCGTGCTGGCCGAGGACTCGTGGCTCGCGGGCCGGCGGATCCTCTACCACGGGCACTGCCACCAGAAGGCCGAGGTCGGGACGGCCGCCACCGTCGCGCTGCTCCGGCGGATCCCGGGTGCCGAGGTGGTCGAGCTCGACGCCGGGTGCTGCGGCATGGCCGGGTCGTTCGGCTACGAGGCCGAGCACTACGAGATCTCGATGAAGGTCGGCAGCGACCGGCTCTTCCCGGCCATCGAGGCCGAGGACGACCGCACCGTGATCGCCGCCACCGGCACCTCGTGCCGCGAGCAGATCTTCCACGGCACCGAGCGCTCGGCCTGGCACCCCGTCGAGCTCGTCCTCGAGGCCCTCGTGGCCGGACCCGCCGGCAGACGGGCCGACCACCCCCGCCCCTGACGCGCCCGCCCCCCTCGACCCGTCGGCCCCCGCACCTGGTGCGGGGGCCTTCTGGTGTCCGGTGGTTGACGCGAGCCGTCGGTGCTCCTACTGTCGCTTTCACTCATAGGAATAGTTATTCCGCACAGTGAAAGTAGCTCTCATGGCCCACTCCCTCCGGTTCGCCGTCAACTGCTCGATCCTGTTCACCGAGCTGCCCCTGCACGCCCGGCCCGCCGCGGCCCGCGACGCCGGCTTCGAGGCGATCGAGCTGTGGTGGCCGTTCCCGACCGCGGTGCCCACCGACGCCGAGGCCGACGCGCTCGTCCGCGCCGTGCAGGACGCGGGCGTCCGGCTCGTGGGCCTGAACTTCCTCGCCGGCGACATGCCCGGCGGCGACCGCGGCCTGATGTCGTGGCCGGGTCGCGAGAGCGAGCTGGCGGAGAACGTCGAGGCCACGGTCGCCCTCGGGGAGCGCCTCGGGTGCCGCGCGTTCAACGCCCTCTACGGCAACCGCCTCGACGGGGTCGACGCGCAGGAGCAGGACGACCTCGCGGTCGCCAACCTCGCCCGCGCCGCCGAGGCCGCCGCACGGATCGGCGCGACGGTCCTCGTCGAGCCGGTCAGCGGCGCCCCGGCCTACCCGCTGCTGACCGCCGCGGACGCCCTCGCCGTCGTCGACCGGGTGGCCGACCGGACGGGCGCGACCAACCTCGGCCTGCTCGCCGACCTCTACCACCTGGCCGTCAACGGCGACGACGTCGACGCGGCGATCTCGGCCCACGTCGACCGGATCGCCCACGTGCAGGTCGCCGACGCGCCGGGCCGCCACGAGCCCGGGACGGGGTCGCTGCCCCTGGACGAGCAGCTCACCGCCCTCGAGCGCGCGGGGTACGACGGCTGGGTGGGGCTGGAGTACAAGCCCAGCGGCCCGAGCGCCGACAGCTTCGCCTGGGTCGCACGGCCCGCCACCGACGCCCTCAGGAGGCACGCATGACCACGATCGCGTTCATCGGTCTCGGCATCATGGGCGCGCCCATGGCCGGCCACCTCGTCGACGCCGGCTTCGACGTCGTCGGCCACAACCGCAGCCCCGGGCCCGTCGCGGCCCTCGCCGAGAGGGGTGGCCGGACGGCCGGCTCGGTGGCCGAGGCCGTCGCGGGCGCCGACGTCGTCGCGCTGATGCTGCCCGACTCGCCCGACGTGGAGGCGGTGCTGCTCGGCGACGACGGCGTGCTGGCCCACGCGCCCGCCGGCACCCTGGTGATCGACTTCTCCAGCATCCGCCCGGACGTCTCGTCGGCCCTCGCCGCGCGAGCGGTCGAGCGGGGCTCGAGCCTGGTGGACGCCCCCGTCTCCGGCGGTCAGGCCGGGGCGCAGAACGCCTCCCTGTCGATCATGGTCGGCGGCACCGACGTCGACGTCGCCCGCGCCCGCCCGGTGCTCGAGGTCGTCGGGTCGACCGTCGTGCACGTCGGCCCGAACGGGGCGGGGCAGACGGTCAAGGCGGCCAACCAGCTCGTCGTGGCCGGTCACCTGCAGCTGCTCGCCGAGGCCGTCGTGTTCCTGGAGGCGTACGGCGTCGACACCACGGCGGCGCTCGAGGTGCTGGGCGCCGGCCTCGCCGGGTCGACGGTCCTGCAGATGAAGGGCGAGCACATGCTCGGCCGCTCGTTCGACCCGGGCTTCCGGATCGACCTGCACCACAAGGACCTCGGCATCGTCACCTCGGCGGCCCGCGAGGCCGGCGTCGTGGTGCCCCTCGGGGGGCACCTCGCGCAGCTGATGGCCTCCGCCCGGGCGCAGGGCGACGGCTCGCTCGACCACTCCGCGCTGCTCCGGGGCGTCCTGCGCGCCAGCGGCCGCGACCTCACCTGATCCGACCCACCAGCAGAGAAGAGCCCGCCATGCCCCGAATGACAGCAGCCCGAGCGGCCGTCGAGATCCTGCGCCTGGAGGGGGTCGGCCACGTGTTCGGGCTGCCCGGCGCCGCGATCAACCCCTTCTACGCCGCGATGCGGGCCCAGGGCGAGCTCGAGCACGTGCTCGCGCGTCACGTCGAGGGTGCGTCCCACATGGCCGACGGGTACTCCCGTGCCGAGGCGGGCAACATCGGCGTCTGCGTCGGCACGTCGGGTCCGGCCGGTACCGACATGGTCACCGGCCTCTACGCGGCGGCGGCCGACTCGGTGCCCCTGCTCTGCATCACCGGGCAGGCGCCCGTCGCCCGGCTGCACAAGGAGGACTTCCAGGCCGTCGACATCGCCTCGATCGCCGCACCGCTGTGCAAGATGGCGATGACGGTGATGGAGCCCGCGCAGGTGCCGGGCGCGTTCCAGCAGGCGTTCCACCTGATGCGGTCGGGACGGCCGGGCCCGGTGCTGATCGACCTGCCGATCGACGTCCAGCTCACCGAGATCGAGTTCGACCCCGCCCTGTACGCGCCCCTGCCGGTGCACCGTCCCGCCGCCACCCGCGCCCAGGCGGTCAGGGCGATCGAGATGCTCCAGGCCTCCGACCGCCCGCTCGTCGTCGCCGGCGGCGGCATCATCAACGCCGACGCGGCCGCGCGGCTCGTCGAGCTGGCCGAGCTGACGGGCGTGCCCGTCGTCCCGACGCTGATGGGCTGGGGGACGATCCCCGACGACCACCCGCTGATGGCCGGCATGGTCGGCCTCCAGACGTCGCACCGCTACGGCAACGAGACGATGCTGGCCTCGGACTTCGTGCTCGGCATCGGCAACCGCTGGGCCAACCGCCACACCGGCGGCCTGGACACCTACCGCCGCGGGCGCACGTTCGTCCACGTCGACATCGAGCCGACGCAGATCGGCCGCGTCTTCGCCCCGGACCTCGGCATCGTCTCCGACGCGGGAGCCGCCCTCGACCTGTTCGTCGAGGTGGCGCGCGAGCTCCGGGACGCCGGACGCCTGCGCGACCGGTCGGCGTGGGCGGGGGAGTGCTCCCGCCGCAAGCAGACGTTGCAGCGGCGCACCCACTTCGACGACGTGCCGGTCAAGCCGCAACGGGTCTACGAGGAGATGAACAAGGTCTTCGGGCCCGACACCCGGTACGTCAGCACGATCGGGCTCTCGCAGATCGCCGGCGCCCAGTTCCTGCACGTCTACAAGCCCCGCCACTGGATCAACGCCGGCCAGGCCGGACCCCTCGGCTGGACGGTGCCGGCCACCCTGGGCGTCTGCGTCGCCGCCCCGGACGACACGGTCGTCGCGCTGTCCGGCGACTACGACTTCCAGTTCATGATCGAGGAGCTCGCGGTCGGTGCGCAGTTCCACATCCCCTACATCCACGTGGTCGTGAACAACGCCTACCTGGGCCTGATCCGCCAGGCCCAGCGGAGCTTCGACATGGACTACTGCGTCCAGCTCGCGTTCGAGAACGTCAACTCGCCCGAGCTCGGCGGGTACGGCGTCGACCACGTGAAGGTGGCCGAGGGCCTGGGGTGCAAGGCGCTCCGCGTCCACGCGCCCGACGAGATCCTGCCGGCGCTGGAGGAGGCCAGGAAGCTCGCGGTCGAGCACCGGGTGCCGGTCGTGGTCGAGGTGATCCTGGAGCGGGTCACCGACATCGCGATGAGCGGTGGCGACATCGACGGCGTCGTCGAGCACGAGGAGGTCGCGGTGGCCGGCGACCTCGCGCCGACCGCGCTCGCGGGCCGCGTCTGAGCCCCCGTCGCCCCGGTGCGGCGGTCAGGCCAGGGCGACGGTCGCGTCGCGGACGAACTGCGGGTCGGTGAGGCTGTCGCCGTACAGGTCGCGCAGCTGGCCCATGCGGTAGCGGACCGTCTGGGGGTGGACGAACAGGACCTCGGCGACGTCGTCGCGGCGGCCGTGGTGGAGCAACCAGGCGGTGAGGGTGTCGGTCAGCTTGTCCTGCGCCGCCGGCCCCAGCTCCGCGAGCGGCGCGAGCACGCGGGCGCGCAGGTCGGCCCGCGCGTCCGGGTCGGCCCCGACCACGAGGTCGGCGAGGTGGGTGTCGGTGTCGCCGGACAGCCCGAGCCGGTGGGCGTGGCGGGCCCGCTGGTAGGACGCGCCCGCCTGCGTCCAGGTGCGCGCCGGGCCCACGACGCCGTCGACGTCGGTCACCACGCGGACGAGGGCGCGGCGGTCGCGGCCGGTGCCGGCGGGGACGAGCAGCACGGACGCCCCGGCGTCGAGCGCCAGGCCGGTCGCGTCCTCGGGCAGGTGCAGGGTGCGGGCGTCGAGCCGCCCGCGGAGCGAGCGGACCTTGGCGTCGGCGACGATCACGGCGGTCAGGTGGCCGGGCGGGTCCCAGTCGGCACGGGCGGCGGCCGAGACGAGCTCGGTCTCGGGCGAGCCCTCGAGGATGCGGGTCGCGAGGCGGTCGAGGCGCTGCTGGCGCAGGCGGCCGGACGTGGCCAGCTCGTCGGCGTGACCGCTGACGCTGGCATCGGACAGGCCGTCGATGAAGGTGAAGACCAGCTCGGCCAGGCGCGCGACCGTCGTCGCGTCGAGCCCGCTCGCGACGGCCGCCGTGCTCATCTCCCGCCACGCCACCCGGGCGCCGACCCGGTAGGCCTGGGCGAGCGCGTCCATGCTGCGTCCGCTGCGGACCTCCCCCCGTCCCAGGGCGTAGGCGGCGTCCATCACCGCCTCGATCCGGTCGTCGGGGTCGATGCCCTCCTGACGCTCGGCGAGGTCGAGGAAGCCGTCGAGCGCGACGGTGACCGCGGTCTCGATGGTGCGGCCCATGCGACCCCGGAACGGGTCGCGGTAGCTCGGCACCTCGCTGACGACGGCCGCGACGGTCTTCTCGGCCACCCCGTCCATGCCCGCACGCATCTGCGCCACGACGGCGGCAGGGAGCCGCAGCGCGACGTCGTCGCCCGGGTGGTCCAGCTCACTCACGACGGCTCCTTTGTTCGCTGAGGACAAAGACTACGGCCCGATTCACGTCCATGGGTCATCTCTTTGTGTCGCTCAGCCATCAGGATGGAACCATGACGAACATCCTGGAGCGACCGACCGAGGCGCGCTCGCTGCGCCACCGGCTCTCGCGACTGGCCGAGGCCGCGACGACGCCTCTCCTGCCCTCGGACTACCTCGACCTGGCAGCCCCCCTCCGGTCCGGTGCCGACCTGCGCGCGCGCATCGTCGCCGTCGAGCCCGAGACGCGTGACGCCGCGACCATCGTCCTCAAGCCCGGCGCCGACTGGGCGGGCCACGTGCCCGGCCAGTACGTCCGGATCGGCATCGACGTCGACGGCGTCCGCGAGTGGCGCGCCTACTCCCTGACCCACGGCCCCCGCGCCGACGGCCTGATCTCGATCACCGTCAAGGCCGTGCCGGGCGGCAAGGTGAGCAACCACCTCGTCCACGAGGCGCGTCCGCGCATGCTCGTGCACCTCGAGCAGGCCACCGGCGACTTCGTCCTCGACCCGTCGGCCAGCAATCTGCTCTTCGTCACCGCCGGCTCCGGCGTCACCCCGGTGATCGGGATGCTCCGCAACCTGTTCCCCGTCACCGACTCCGGCGTGGTCGACCTGCCGCGCAGCAGCCACCTCGACATCGTCGTGGTGCACGTGGCGCCCACCGAGCCCGACTCGATCTTCCTGCGCAACCTCCGCGAGCTCGCCGACCACGGTGCGATCACCCTCGTCCCGCGGTACGACGACGAGCACGGCGTCCTCGACGTCGCCGAGCTCGCCCACCTCGTCCCCGACCTCGCCCAGCGCACCACCTACGCCTGCGGCCCCGGCGGCCTGCTGGACGCGCTGACCGACCACCACCAGGCCGCGGGCCTCGAGCTGTTCACCGAGCAGTTCCGCGCCGGCTTCGTCGAGGCCGGTGACGGCGGCACGATCGCCTTCTCCGACGGCACCGTGCTCGTCGCCGACGGCGCCACCCCCATCCTCGACGTCGCCGAGGCCGGCGGCCGGCTGATGCCGAGCGGCTGCCGCATGGGCGTCTGCTTCGGGTGCGTCCTGCCGATGACCGAGGGTTCCGTGCGCGACCTGCGCAACGGCGCCATCACCTCGGTCGACCCGATCTCCTCCGCCCACGGCGGAGTCCCCATCCAGACCTGCATCAGCGCCGCTGCCGGCGCGTGCCACCTAGGAGACAAGTCATGACCACGATCCAGCAGAAGGCCGACAACCCGACCGCTCACCTGAGCGCCGACGACATCGCCACCCTCGGACGTGAGCTCGACGCCATCCGTCAGGAGGTCATCGACACCCGCGGTGCCGACGACGCCGCGTACATCCGTCGGATCATCAAGACCCAGCGTGGCCTGGAGGCCGGCAGCCGTGCGCTGCTGCTGTTCTCGGTGCTGCCGCCCGCGTGGTTCCTCGGCACCGCCGGCCTGAGCGTCGCCAAGATCCTCGAGAACATGGAGATCGGGCACAACGTCATGCACGGCCAGTGGGACTGGATGCGCGACCCGAAGATCCACTCGACCAGCTGGGAGTGGGACAACGCCAGCCCGTCCGACCAGTGGAAGCACGGCCACAACGAGCTGCACCACACGTACACGAACGTCGTGGGCAAGGACAACGACCTCGGCTACGGCATCATGCGCGTCGACGAGGACCAGCGCTGGCAGCCGTTCTACCTGGCGCAGCCGGTGTGGAACTTCGTCAACGCCTGCTTCTTCGAGTACGGCATCGCGGCCTACGACCTCGAGCTGGCCAAGAACCTCGCCACGCCCAAGGCGCAGCGCCCCGCCGACTTCCCGGCCCGCGTCAAGCAGACCCTGAAGAAGATCCGCCAGCAGGCCACCAAGGACTACGTCGTCCACCCCGCGCTGTCGCTGCCCACCGGGTCGTTCGTCCCCACGCTCGCGGCCAACTTCACCGCCAACCTGGTGCGCAACCTGTGGACGCACTCGGTGATCATGTGCGGCCACTTCCCCGAGGGTGTCGAGACGTTCGAGAAGACCTCGATCGACGGCGAGACCCGCGGCGACTGGTACCTGCGCCAGATGCTCGGCTCGGCCAACATCTCCGGCAGCCCGCTCATGCACCTGATGACCGGCAACCTGAGCTTCCAGATCGAGCACCACCTGTTCCCCGACCTGCCGAGCAACCGGTACGCCGAGATCGCCCCCAAGGTGCAGGCGCTGTTCGACAAGTACGACCTCACCTACGTCACGGCCCCGCTGCCCAAGCAGGTCTACTCCGCGTGGCACAAGATCGTCCGGCTCTCGCTGCCCAACGAGTGGCTCGCCGAGACCACGCCCAGGAACGCCGCGTCGCAGCTGGTCAAGCTCTACAAGATGACCACCGGCGGACGTCGCGTCCGTCGCACCATCGAGCGCGAGGACCAGCTCCGTCGTCAGGACGTGGCCGAGGCCGCCTGACCTGCTGGACCACCCGCTCGACAGACTGCGGTCATGAGCACCCCGCACCCGCACCGGCACCCGCGCCCCGCGTGGGGTGCCGGTGCGCGGTCGTTCGCGAGGTCGCCGCAGGGGCGTGCGCTGGCCGCGGCCGCCCTCACGCTGCCCGGCGTCTGGCGCGCCCCGCGTGCGGTGCGGGTCGCGTGGGTGCTGCTGCCGTCGCTCCTGGTCGCGGGCAGGGTTGCCTCGACGATGCAGGCGCGGGAGGACCCGCCGTCGGCGCGTGCCGCCGTCGCCACCGCGTGCGCCGGTGCCTGCGTCAGCGCGGGCGCGGTCGCGACCGGCCTGCTGGTCGACGCCCGGCTCGAGCGCGCGCTGCGACGCGGCGGCGCTCCCTGGCCGAGGCTCGTCGTGGCCCTCGTCAACGGCGTCCTCAGCGCGACGATGTCGCACCTCGCCGGCCGTCGGCTCGACGCGCTCGCGGCGGACGGTCGGGGCCCCGGCGCGCGATGCACCGCCCCGGGGCGAGGTTCCCCCACGGACCCCCGCCCCCGAAGCGGCACTCACGTCTGACGTAGCGACCCGGGCCGTGGTTCCCGTGGTGCGGACTCCGCCTTGTCGATGCCGAACTATGTGGCAAGCCCAAGCACGGATGGTAGCGATGTTCGAGAGCAGGCGATCAGCGACCGATCAAGCTTCCCGCGAGGAGTCAGGCAGCAGCCTATGGATCTCTAGGTGCCCACGTTCTGGAAGTCTTGTCCCACAGGAGAAGCGCAGATTTCGGTTGCGCTACTTGATCATTGACGGCCGCCAGGCTTGTGGGTGACGCGGCGGCCCGTGGCGGAGGCAACTCAAAGAATCCATCTGCAACTTTGCCGAGGGCGCGGGCGGCCTCAAGCGCGACCTCTTCATCTCCGGTCTCGACTGTGGCCTTAAGTTCACGATCACCGTCCTTTACCACAAGATTGACTTTGGTCGGAACCGAGGCATCAGATCCGTCTGGCACTTTCCGCCGGCGAAACAGCGTCTTGAGCGCATCGTAGAGGGCGTTGCCGGCAACCCCGCTTGCGAGAATGCTGAATACGTTCCAAGCGAGTTCGAGGTATATCTGAGGGTCTGGGACTAGCTCGAACTGATAGACGCGGCGAGCCTCTATCGAAGCTTGGCTTCGAAGTTGAGTTTCCGCCGCTTCTAGGACCTCGTCTGTGAACCAGGCATGGTCACCTGCGAGGAATCCCACCAGGGGAGACGGTGGTTCGAAACTTGCGGCGCGACTCTCAAGCGGTGCTTGCAGGGCCATCGACATGGCACCCATGCCGGCTACGAGATGAACATCCTCAGGATGAATTTGGTAACGGAGTCGAAGTACCGTCACCCCGTCCTCACGCTTCTCGACTCTGGCATCATGGCGGCGTGTTCGAAGCGGCTTGGTTTGATCGTGGCTCGCAAGCATCGGAACAGTTCCGGCATTAAGCGAGCTAGCGGCCCGCTCGAGAGCTTCCACCGGCATTTGGAACCCACCGTATGCGGGGATGTGCTGATCGCTACCGAGGATCGATTCCATTTGGATCCACTCACTTGAGTCCTTCATCGCAAACTCCTCACCGTGCCTCGAAGGGTGAGCCTACTTGGCGTTGAGTACGAGGGCTATGCCGAGCGAGTAGGGCGCCTCACTTCCTGATGCTCAAGCCCTTCGATCTCAGTCCGAAAGATCCGCGGGCAATTGAGTAAGAAGGCCCGCGTTGGCTGCACGGTATTCAGTGAACCGTCAGTCGGTGCCGAACTCCATGGCGGCCCGGTCGAGCATCTCCTCGTCCTCGGAGACCTTGCCGCGCGACGCGATCGCCTGGGCGCCGCCCTGCGGCATCGCGCCGATGAGGCCGGTGGACGCGGCCTGCGCCGCGCCGATCGAGGTCTGGCCGGAGGTGCCGATCATGCCGATGCCGGCGTACTGCTCGAGCTTGGCGCGCGAGTCGGCGATGTCGAGGTTGCGCATCGTCAGCTGGCCGATGCGGTCGACCGGGCCGAACGCGGAGTCGACGGTGCGCTCCATCGACAGCTTGTCGGGGTGGTAGCTGAACGCCGGGCCCGAGGTATCGAGGATCGAGTAGTCCTCGCCGCGCCGCAGACGCAGCGTGACCTCGCCGGTGACGGCGTTGCCGACCCAGCGCTGCAGCGACTCGCGGATCATCAGAGCCTGCGGGTCGAGCCAGCGTCCCTCGTACATCAGTCGGCCGAGGCGACGTCCCTCGGTGTGGTAGCTGGCGACGGTGTCCTCGTTGTGGATCGCGTTGACGAGCCGCTCGTAGGCCGCGTGCAGCAGGCCCATGGCGGGCGCCTCGTAGATGCCGCGGCTCTTGGCCTCGATGACGCGGTTCTCGATCTGGTCGGACATGCCCAGGCCGTGACGTCCGCCGATGGCGTTGGCCTCCATGACGAGGTCGACGGCCGAGGCGAACTCCTTGCCGTTGATCGAGACCGGGCGGCCCTGGTCGAAGCCGATCGTCACGTCCTCGGGGAGGATCTCGACGTCCTGGTCCCAGAACCGCACGCCCATGATCGGGTCGACGATCTCCAGGCTGGTGTCCAGGTGCTCCAGCGTCTTGGCCTCGTGGGTGGCGCCCCAGATGTTGGCGTCGGTGGAGTAGGCCTTCTCGGTGCTGTCGCGGTAGGGCAGGTCGTGCGCCTGCAGCCACTGCGACATCTCCGTGCGGCCGCCCAGCTCGGTGACGAAGTCGGCGTCGAGCCAGGGCTTGTAGATGCGCAGGTTGGGGTTGGCCAGCAGGCCGTAGCGGTAGAACCGCTCGATGTCGTTGCCCTTGAACGTCGACCCGTCGCCCCAGATCTGCACGTCGTCCTCGAGCATCGAGCGGACGAGCAGCGTGCCGGTGACGGCGCGGCCGAGTGGGGTGGTGTTGAAGTACGCGCGTCCGCCGGAGCGGACGTGGAACGCGCCGCACGTCAGCGCCGCCAGTCCCTCCTCGACGAGCGCCTCGCGGCAGTCGACGAGTCGCGCGAGCTCGGCGCCGTACGCCAGCGCGCGGCCGGGCACCTGGTCGATCTCGGGCTCGTCGTACTGCCCGATGTCGGCGGTGTAGGTGCAGGGGACGGCGCCCTTGTCGCGCATCCACGCGACCGCGACGGAGGTGTCGAGGCCACCGGAGAAGGCGATGCCGACGCGCTCGCCGACGGGCAGGGAGGTGAGGACCTTGGACATAGGGATGAGTATGCAGGTCAGTGCATGACTATGCAAAACCGGGGAGGGCCCCGGTCGGGCTCAGTGCCGCCGACGTGCCCCGCGTCGTCCCCGTCCCGCCGCCTGGGGCGCCTTGGACCGGGTGCTGAACGCCACGACGCCGAGGACGATGACGACCGGGAGCGTGACGACCAGCGCGATGACCATCGTCTCGGTGAAGCCGAGGTTGCCCACGGGTGTGTCCTCTCGTCGCGTACGGGGTGGGGGAATCATCGCCTGTGCCCCCGCCCCGTGTCCGAGGTACGCGAGATCCGCCACCGGCGGCGCCCCGGTGGTGGATCTCGCGCACCTCGGCGACTCGGTGGGGCCGGGCATGGCAAGGGGGTGGTGACGGCCCGCCCCCGAGCCGTCACCACCCCCTCCGTCCGGCACGGGTGCCGGTCGGTCTCAGGCGCCTAGCGCGTGCCCTCCTGGGCGAACTTGAGCACCGCGTCGGCGTTCTCCTTGGTGATGAACGCCGGGCCCGAGTAGATGGGCTGGCCGCCGCCGACGTCGTTGCCGTTGATGCTCTTCAGGTAGAGCACCGCGACGCCCTCGTAGCCCTGGACGAAGGGCTGCTGGTCGACCGCGAAGGCGATCTTGTCGGACTGGATGTCCTTGATGACGTCCTCGGAGAGGTCGAACGTGGCGACCTTGGCCTTGCTGCCGGCCTCCTCGACCGACGCGACCGCGTCGATGGCCTGCTGGCCGCCGAGCGTCAGGACCGCGTCGATGCTGGTGTCGGCCTGGAGCTGCGAGGTGATGGTGGCGGTGACGGCGTTGTCGTCGGTGCCGTCGACCTGCAGGTTCTTCATCGTGCCGCCCATCGCGGCCTTGGCCGCGGCGCAGCGCTGCTCGAGGTTGACCGCGCCCGCGGCCTGGATGACGCACAGGGCGTTGGTGAAGCCCTCCTGCTTCATCCGCTCGCCCACGGCGGTGCCGGCGAGCTGCTCGGACTGCCCGACGTGGGTGATCGCGCCGAACGCCTTGGACTGCTCGAGGCCGGCGTTGATCGTGACGACGGGGATGCCCGCCGCGACGGCCTTCTCGACGCTCGTCTTCACGCCGTCGGGGTTGGCCATCGAGACCACGATGCCGTCGACCTTGTCGGCCACCGCGCCGTCGATCAGCTGCGACTGCTGCGAGGGGTCGGGGTCACCGGCGTAGTTGACCGTGACGCCGAGGTCCTTGCCGGCGCGGTCCGCGCCGGACTTGACCCGGTCCCAGAACGCGTCGCCGGACGGCGCGTGGGTGATGACCGCGTAGGTGAGGTCGAGGTCGGCGGAGTCGGCGGGGCCGCTGTCCTGCCCGGTGCCGCTGCACGCGCTGAGCGCGATGGCGCCGGCGGCCACCAGGGCGGCGAGCTTGAGCTTCTTCATGGCGTTCTCTTTCGTGGGAGGGGGTGCGGCCCCGTCGATGTTCGTCCTGACATGGAGCGCTCCACAAATTAAAGGGTGTGAAGTGGGCCACGTCAAGGGATCGGGATGGACTCCCCCCGATCGGAGGAGATGAGACCATCTCCTGGTGCAGAACCAGGGCCGGGTCCGGCCGACGATCTACGACGTCGCGCAGCGTGCCGGGGTCTCCAAGTCGCTGGTGTCGCTGGTGCTGCGGGGGCACCCCAACGTCAGCGACCGGCGACGTGCGGCCGTGCTCGCGGCGATCGACGAGCTCGGCTACCGCCCCAGCACCGCCGCCGCCGCGCTGGCCGGCAACCGCACGCACAGCATCGGTGTCGCGATCGAGGAGTTCGAGAACCTGTGGTTCGTCGAGCTCCTGCGCGGCATGCGCGAGGAGCTGCACACCCCCGGCTACCACGTCACGGTCGCCGACCGTGACCTCAACGCCCACATCGCGCTCGACCCGATCGACGGGTTCCTGTCGCTGCGCGTCGACGGCCTGGTGATGGCGATGGAGCCGGGCGAGGGCGTGCTGGAGCGGCTCGACCTGCCGTACGTCGTGGCCGGTCAGCGCGAGGACGTGCCCGCGGACGCCGACCTCGTCGCGGGCGACGACGTCCTCGGCGGGCGGCTGGCCACCGAGCACCTGCTGGGCCTCGGTCACGTCCGCGTCGCGCACGTGACGGGGCTCGGCGGCACCGCGGCCCTGCGCCTCGACGGCTACGAGGAGACGATGCGGGCCGCCGGGCACCGCGCGATGGTCGCCGGGCACGGCGAGCCCACCACCGAGCTCGCCGCCGGACGGGCCACCGCGGCGCTGCTGGAGGCCGAGCCCGACGTCACCGCCGTCTTCGCCGCGAACGACCTGATGGCGCTCGGCGCGATGGCCGCGCTCCGCGACCGCGGGCTGAGCGTCCCGGACGACGTCTCGGTGATGGGGTACGACGACACCCCGCTCGCCGGCTCGGCCTACCTGGGGCTGACCACCGTCGACGACCGCAGCACCGAGATGGGCGTCGAGGTGGCCCGCACCCTGCTGCGACGCATCGCCGACCCGTCTGTCCCGCCGGCCCGTGAGCTGCTCGAGCCCGCCGTCGTGGTGCGGACGACCACCGCGCCCCCGCGCGCCGGCTGACGGCGACAGGAGAATCTGCGTATGGCCGTCATGGCCGGCCATACGCAGATTCCTCGGCCCGAAGGGCGACGGGAGAATCTGCCTTCACGCGGCAGGGGCGGCCATACGCCGATTCTCGCGTCCGTGACAGCGGTCACGGCGCGCCCCGCACCTACAGGTCGAGCACCAGCCGCTCGCTGCACGACCGTGACACGCACACCATCATGCAGTCGTTGCGGGCCTGCTCCTGCGGGTCGAGGACCGAGTCGCGGTGGTCGGGCACGCCCTCCAGCACGGCGGTCTCGCACGTGCCGCAGGTGCCCTCGCCGCACGAGGTGAGGACGACGACGCCCGCGTCCTCGAGCACGTCGACGACGGGGCGGTCGACCGGGACGGTCAGCACCCGTCCCGAGCGTGCCAGCTCGACCTCGAACGGGACGTCGAGCGCGGGGGCGCCGACCTCCTTGGCCGCGAAGCGTTCGAGGTGCAGCGCGCCCTCGGGCCACGTCGCGCACTGGGCCTCGACGGCGTCGAGCAGGGGCGTGGGGCCGCAGGTGTAGACCAGCGTGCCCTCCTGCGGGGTGCCGAGGACGCCGGGCAGGTCGATGTGGCCGCGCTCGTCCTGCGGCCAGACCGTCACGCGGTCGCCGTAGGCGGCGAGCTCGTCGAGGTGCGCCATGGACGCGCGGTGGCGTCCCCCGTAGACGAGGTGCCAGTCGGCGCCCGCCGCCTCGGCGGCCGCGACCATCGGCAGGATCGGCGTGATGCCGATGCCCCCGGCGACGAAGACGTAGCGGGGCGACGGCTCCAGCGCGAAGTGGTTGCGGGGGCCCCGCACGTCCAGGCGGGAGCCCGGACGCAGGTGGTCGTGGACGAACGCCGACCCGCCGCGGCCGTCGGGCTCGCGCAGGACGCCCACGCGGTAGGCGCTCCGGTCGGCCGGGTCGCCGCTGAGGGAGTACTGGCGCACCAACCCGTCGCTGAGCACCAGGTCGACGTGGGCGCCGGGCTCCCACGCGGGCAGGTCCGAGCCGTCGCGCGAGGTGAGCGTCAGCGCCACCACGCCGTCGGACACGTCGACGCGCTCCTCCACCACGAGCGGCAGGACGTCGTGCGTCGCGGGGCCTGCCTCGACGGCGGGTGCGGACCGGACGTCCTCGACGGGGCCGTCGAAGGCGAGCGGCAGGTGCTTGAGCACGGCCATGTTGGGCGTCGAGGGATAGCGCGCGGGTGCGCCCGCGAGCCGGAACTCGCCGATGCGCGGCAGCACCTCCTCGAGCGCGACGCGCGCCTCGAGCCGTGCCAGCGGGTTGCCCAGGCACCCGTGCAGGCCCTCGCCGAAGCCGAGGTGACGGATGTCGGGACGGAGCGCGTCGAACTCCTGGGGGTCGGTGTAGCGCCGGGGGTCGTGGTTGGCCGCGCCGATCACCATCGCCACGCGATCGCCCTCGGCGATGCGCTGCCCGTGGTACTCGACGTCGCGCGTGGCCGTCCGCACGGTGACCTGCAGCGGGGTGCGGAACCGCAGGCCCTCCTCGACGGCGTTGCGGATCAGCCGCGGGTCCTCGCGCAGCGCCTTCTGCTGGTCGGGACGGACGGCGAGCTCCTGGAACAGGGTGGAGAGCAGGCCGGCGGTGGTCTCGATGCCGGCGAGGTAGAGGCCGAACACCAGGCCGACGGCCTCGGACGCGGCCAGGATCTCGTCCTCGGCGAGCGGGACGCCGTCGATCTCGGACTGGACGACGTGGGTGAGCAGGTCGGCCCTCGGGCGACGACGTCGCTCCATCAGCAGGTCGGCCAGGTACTCGCGCGAGCGTCGCGTCGACATCTCGGCCAGCGGCGTGAGGGCGTCGTCGTCGGGGACGCGGTCCTTGAGGCCGTGCGACCACTCGACCAGCTGCGCACGGTCGTCGCCCTCGGGCAGGCCGAGGAAGTCGAAGAACACCTCGTAGGGCAGCGGCCAGGAGAGCTCCTGGGCGAGGTCGACCTCGCCGCGGGAGGCGAACCCGTCGATCATCCGCACGGTGATCGCGCGGACGTCCGCCTCCAGCTTGGCGATGTTGCGCGGCATGAAGTGGCGCTGCACGACGCCGCGGATCTGGTCGTGGCGGGGGTTGTCGAGGATCGGGATGTTGCCCTCGCCGCCCTGGTCGTTGGTGGCGTCCAGGTCGATGCCCGGGTGGTTCTTGAACGTCTCGGGGTCGAGCAGCGCGCCGCGGACGTCGTCGTAGCGCGACAGGGCCCAGAAGCCCCACTTCTCGCTCCGGTAGAGCGGCGCCTCCTCGAGCATCCGGCGGTAGACCGGGAACGGGTCCTCCTGGAAGGCCACGCTGAAGGGGTCGTAGACCACGGACGACGTCATGGTGGCTCCTGGGCGCTCGGGGGGTGTGGGGCGTGCGGGCACCAGGCTAGAATGGAGCGCTCCATATTTCAACCGTTCCCAGGGCTTGGTTGGCGGTCGCCGTGCTGGCGGTGGGTATGGCCCCACGTTCGGGCTGATCCTGGTGCCATCCCCACCGCCAGGTGCGGCAGCCACCACCGGCGGTGCCTGAGCCACCACCTGACGCCCGATCGTGGTGGCTGAGGCACCGCCGGGTCGGACGCGTGGTGGCTCAGGCACCGCCAGGCACCCTGACGGGCGCGACCTCAGACCCGGACGGCCCCGGGCACGCCGTCGCGGACGGCGAACGACGCGTAGGTGTACTGCTCGGCGTCGGCGCGGGTGACGGTGCGCACCATCTGCAGGTCGGCGCGCAGCTGGTCGGGCCGCACCGTCACGCGCACGTGGCCGCGGCGGTCGCCGTCGAAGAACCGGATGTGCGGGTTGAACGGGATCATCGGGCCGTAGTACGGGCCGTACGGGGTGCGGTCGCCGTTCGACGACACCGAGGTGCCGACGATCTCCGAGGCCACCACCGGCGAGTCCGGACGGTCGAAGTCGGCCTTGATGTCGTTGACGAACGTCGAGTGCCAGTCGCCCGTCATGACCACGGGGTTGCGGGTGCCGGCGCGCTCCCACGCCTTGATCAGCCGCTGCCGCGCCGCCGGGTAGCCGTCCCAGGCGTCGTGCCACAGCCGCGTCCCGGCCGGGCCGTCGTGGTCGAGCCGGGCGAGCATGACGTTGCTGGCGAGGATGTCCCAGCGGGCGCGCGACTCCTCGAGCCCGCGGTACAGCCAGCGCTCCTGCTCGCGGCCGAGCATCGTCGCCTCCTTGGCGTACGCGGCGTCGCAGGCGTCGGCCTCGCCCCAGCCGCAGGCCGGGACGGTGCGGTGCTGGCGGCCGTCGACGAGGTCGATCTGCGCCAGGCGCCCCCACTGCAGGCGGCGGTAGATGCGGGCGTTGCCGTCGGCGGTGGGCCGCGACGACAGCCGGACGGGCTGGTGCTCGTACCAGGCCTGGTACGCCGCGGCGCGCAGCGCGCTGATGTCGCCCGAGACCGACTGCGTGCCGGCGTAGTCGTTGACCACCTCGTGGTCGTCCCAGGTGACGAGCCACGGGACGCGGGCGTGCAGGCGCTGCAGGTCGGGGTCGGACTTGTAGAGGGTGTAGCGCAGCCGCCAGTCCCGCGTGGTGGCCGGGGCGGTGCGATAGACCTCCGGCACCGCGACGGCGCGCTCGCGTCCCGTCGCGCCGATGGCGCCCTCGTACACGTAGTCGCCGAGGAAGACCATCAGGTCGAGGTCGTCCTCGGCGAGGTGCCGGTACGACGGGTAGAAGCCGTCGCCCCAGTTCTGGCACGACGCGAACGCGGCGTCGAGACGACCGACCCGGGCGCCCGGCGACGGTGCGGTGCGGGTGCGTCCGGTCTCGGACAGGTGCCCGCCGTGGCGGAACCGGTAGAACCACTCGCGGTCGGGCTGCAGGCCGTCGACCTCGACGTGCACCGAGTGCGCCAGCTCGGGCAGCGCTCGCGCGACGCCCGACCGGACGACCCGACGGAACCGCGGGTCGGCGGCCACCTGCCACTCGACGGCGGTGCGCCGCGCCGGCATGCCGCCGTCGGGCGACAGCGGCTCGGGGACGAGACGCGTCCAGAGCACGAAGCCGCGGTGGTGCGGCGCGCCACTCGCGATGCCGAGCGTGAACGGGTTGCCGCGCGGGCGGCCCGGGCCGGCCATCGCGCTGTCGAGCGGCGTCAGGCCGACGGCGGCCGCGCCCGCGACGGCGCCGACCGCCCGGATGAAGGCACGACGGTCGGTCATCGGGGCACCTCGGCGGTGTAGGTCAGCAGCTGGGTGCCGACGCCCTCATGGCTGTCGTCCGGGGCGGCGTACATGGTCAGCGTGCGGCCCTTCGCGTGGACGTCGACGGGGTTGCGCGTGGCGACGTGGCCGCCGGTGGAGAACTGCTGGAACGGGATCTCGTGCGTGACGGCGTGCGTGCGCAGGTCGACGAGCGCGAGCCCGCCGAGCTCGTAGGTGCCGATCGAGCCCGGACGCTGGGGCAGCTCGGTGACCCCGCTGCACAGGGCCTTGGAGCGCGCGGCGTACGTGCAGTCCTGGTAGTCGACCAGGTGGCTCGGGTTGAGCCAGGTCTCGCGCTGGCGGCCCGCCGTCGTCCAGGCGTAGAAGCGGCGCGAGCCCCACGTGTTGCCCACGAGCAGCTTGCGCTCGGGGTCGTAGACGATGCCGCCGACGTGGTCGTCCACCTCGAACATCCGCTGCGGGCGCAGGGTGGCGGTGGGGATCTTGTAGACGATCGCGTGGCTGTTCGGGCGGTACTCGGCGACGCTCACCCAGATGTTGCGGCCGTCGGTGCTGATGCCGCCCGGGTGGTAGCTGTCGCCCTCGCCGAGCGCGACGTCCTTCAGGAGCCTGCCGGTGCGGTCCATGACGAACAGGTGGCCGCGGCCCTTGCCGGGCGTGCGGTCGTAGCCGTCGGACGGGTCGGGGTTCTTGACCGGCGGCACGATGATCTCCACCGACGACAGGTAGATCCGGTCCTGCGTCACCACCAGCCCCTGTGGGTGGAAGGTGTCGAAGCCGAGGCGCAGGGCGTCGACGCGCTTCCAGACGGTGCTGCGCGTGGTGTCGGTGAAGGTGCGGGCGAGGTCGCCGTCGCGGCGGTGGCCGCCGTCCGACGAGGGGGTGCCGTGCACCGCGAGCGGGACGACGGCGGTGACGGCCGTCAGGGCGGCGACGGCGAGCGGGCGGGACAGGGTGCGGCGGGGCATGGGGGGTTCCAGGGGGCCGACGGGAACGGGCACGTCATCTCAGCCTGCCCGCCGATCCGCGGGCCAAACATCGGGCGATCGGCACGTGAACGGTTTGCGGTACCGCGGACGCGCACCCACTGTGAGCAGATGGGAGACACCGGCGGAGTCCTGGATCGCTCCGCCGTGCTCGCGGCGGTGCCCGACGTCCCGCCGCCGGGGGCGGGGGCCACCTGGCAGCGGTTCGCGGCGCTCGTCGACACCGGACGCGCGGACCTCGCGCGCGCCAAGCTCGTCGAGTCGCACCTCGACGCGCTCGCGATCCTGGACGAGCTGGCGCCGCGCACCGCACCGGCCGACTGCCTCTGGGCGGTGTGGGCCGCCGAGCCGCCGACGGCGAGGCTGCGGGCCGACGGTCCACGGCTCACGGGCACCAAGGCGTTCTGCTCGGGTGCGGCGGTCGTCGACCGTGCGCTCGTCACCGTGCCGGACGACGACGGCTCGCGGCTGTTCGCCGTCGACGTCGCGGCCGGACGTGCCGACGGGACCGTCGTCGTCGGTCCGGACGAGTGGGTGGCCGGCGGCATGGCGCGCAGCGGCACGCGGACGCTGACGCTGACCGACGTGCCCGCGACCGCCGTGGGCGGTCCCGGCGACTACACCGCGCGTCCCGGCTTCTGGCACGGAGCCGCGGGCGTCGCCGCCTGCTGGCACGGCGGCACGCTGGCCGTCGCCGACCTGCTGCTCGCCTCCTCCCGGCGGCGCGCGGACGACCCGCTCGTCCGGCGACGGGTGGCCGAGGTCGCCGCCGAGGTGGCGGCGACCGACGCCGTCCTGCGCCGTGCGTCCGAGCAGGTCGACCACGAGGTGCGCACCGACGCGGCGGCGGCGCGGCTCGTCGCCGAGCTGACGCGCACGCGCGCCGTCACGGCCGCCCGCCGGGTGCTCGAGGTGGCGCGCACGGCCCTCGGCCCCGGGCCGCTGGCGTTCGACCCCGCCGCCCGCGACGTCACCGAGGACCTCGCGATGTTCGTCCTGCAGCACCACGGCGACCGCGACCTGGCCGCGCTCGGCGGGCTGGTGCTGGACGCCGAGCACCCGTGGTGACACGGCGCGCCGGCGCCGCTCGCGACTCCACGCCGGAGGCGGCCTGGGCCGCGTGGCCGGGGTGGCTCGACCTGCCCGTCCTCGACGTGCCGCACGGGGCCCGCGTGGTGAGCGTCTCGGCGCACCCCGACGACGACGTGCTCGCCGTCGGCGGCCTGCTGCAGGAGCTGGTCGCCCGCGGGGCACGCGTCGACGCGGTGGTGCTCACCGACGGCGAGGGTTCCCACCCGGGCAGCCCGACGCTGGGCCCCGACGACCTGCGCCGCGTGCGACGTCGGGAGTCCGACGACGCGCTCGCCGCGCTCGGCCTGCACATGACCGCGCACCGGCCGGGGTTGCCCGACTCCGGGCTGCACCGGCACCCCGACCTCGCAGGCGCGCTGGCGCCGTCGCTCGCGGGCGCTGACGTCGTGCTCGCGCCGTGGAGGCTCGACGGCCACCCCGACCACGAGGCCGTCGGGCGGGCCTGCGCCGCGGTGACGGACGGCCGGTCCGCGTTGTGGGAGTACCCGGTCTGGGCGTGGCACTGGGCCCGTCCTGGCGCGGACGACCTGCCGTGGCACGCCGCCGCCGTGGTCCACCTCGACGACGACCAACGGCGCCGCAAGGCCGACGCCGTGGCGTGCTTCACCAGCCAGGTGACGCCGTTGTCGTCCGACCCGCGTGACGTCGCGGTGCTGCCGCCCGAGGTGCTGGCGCACTTCGCGAGGCCGTTCGAGGTGGTGCTGCGATGACCGACCCCGACTACTTCGACCGCGTCTACGCCGACGCCGCCGACCCGTGGCGCCTCGCGACGGACGCCTACGAGAACCGCAAGTACGACACGACGCTGGCCGCGCTCGGTCGCGAGCGGTACCGCCGTGCGTTCGAGCCCGGGTGCTCGGTCGGCGTGCTGACGGCACGGCTCGCCGAGCGGTGCGACCAGCTGGTCGCCTGGGACCGGTCGGCGGTCGCCGTCGAGCAGGCGCGGCGACGGGCGCCGTCGGCGGAGGTGACGGTGGGCGCGGTGCCGGGGGAGTGGCCGACGGGCGAGTTCGACCTGGTGGTGCTGTCCGAGCTCGTCTACTACCTCGACGCCGCGGCGCGGGGCCTGCTGCTCGAGCGCGCCGTGGGTTGCCTCGTCGACGGCGGCGAGGTGCTCGCCGTCCACTGGTCGCACCCGTTCGACGAGGCGGCCACCGACGGTCCGACCGTCCACCGCGAGCTGCGGGCGACACCGGGCCTGGAACCGGTCGCGACGCACGTCGACCCCGACTTCGGCCTCGACCTGCTCAGACGGGTCGCAGCGCCGACGACATCTCGGCCATCACCTGGCTGAAACCGCCGGGCGTCCGGCCGTGGGTGCGCGGCGAGGTGGTCACGGCCAGGGTCGTCCACGCGGCACGCGCACCCGCGCGGGCGAGCGCGTCGACGAGCAGGCGGTCCTCGTGCTCCCCGACCGGGGCGAAGCCGCCGACTGCCAGGTAGGCGTGCGCGGAGACGCCGAGGTTGGCGCCGTGGACGTGGCCGTGCGCACCCGGCCCGCGGAGCGCCCCGCCGAGGGCGTAGTCGTGCTCCCACCGGGAGAGGGCGTCGGGCCCGACGGTGCCGGGGTCGACCCGCACGGTGCCGAGGACGACGTCGGCGCCCGCGTCGGCGAGCGCCAGCTGGGTCTCCAGCCAGCCGGGTGGCACCTGGGAGTCGGCATCGGTGCACGCGACCCAGACCGTCGCCGGCGGGACCGCCAGCGCGTCCAGACCGACGAGCACGCCGTGCGCCCGCGCGGCGCCGACGGTGCCGAGCCGCACGCGTGGGACGAGTGCTCCGGTCGCCTCCGCGAGGTCGGCCGTGTCGTCGAGGCAGGTGTCCGCGACCACGACGACCTCGACGCAGACGCCGGACCGGCGGACCCGTGCGGCGGCGTCGTCCACCGCCTGCAGGCAGGACCCGATCCGCGCGGCCTCGTCACGGGCCGGCACCACCACGAGGACGGTGCCGACGCCCGAGGACCCGTCGGCGGGACCACACGGGGGCCCGGTCCCGCCGACGGGCGTGGAGGGGTGGCGGTCAGGAACCGCCACTGGCTGCGTCGTCGCCCTGGGAGCCGGCGATCTCGTCCGCGCCCATCTTCGACGGCTCGGTGCCGGTGACGCCCTGGCCGGACGGGTTGTCCGGGGGGACGGTGCCCGGCGCGTCGGAGTCGGGGACGTCGGTCGTCGGGTCCTCGTCGCCGCTCGGGGTCGAGGGCGCCCCGGGCGAGACGGTGGGCGCGGCGCTCATCGGCTCAGCAGACGGTCGCGCAGCTGCTGCCCGGGCTTCTGCTGCTCGCCCTGCTGGGCGGTCATCACGACGAGCACGGCGGTCAGCGCCGGGATGGCCCACTGCGTGATCTTCAGGTGCTGCTGGGCCGTCTTGAGCGCGGGCGAGGCGTCGGTCGACGGCTCGGTGGCGCCCTGGCCGCCCTGGTGGCTCTCGGCGTCGACCTTGCGGCCGAGGACGCCCGCGTAGGCGGTGGCGCCGGCCGCAGCGAGGGTGACGACCGTCTTGGCGACGGTGTTGGCCTGGGTGCCCTTCTGGCCCGCCACGCGCTTGCGGTTGGCCAGGATCAGGCCGAGGCCGCCGACGCCGTGCACGGCGATCGCCGCGGCGTTCACGGGGGCCCAGCGCGCCCAGCCGAGCGACGACAGGCGCAGGCGCTCGGTGGGGTCGTCGGCCTTGGCGGTGGCGCCGTTCAGGCCGACCGCGCCCATCAGGGCGCCTCCGGTCCAGACGGCGAGACCGAGGTCGTGCATGCTGCGGATGACGGTGTTGCGGTCGTTCATGGGGCTCCTTGGGCGACGGACGGACGCGGGGCACGAGGGGTCCGGCTCGTCGCCGTGCAGCTGTCCATCCGAGATGGCCGCTGCCGGTGAAGGCTCACGGGAGGTGACGGCCGGGGATGATCCCGGCCTCACCGTCGACGTTAGGCGTGCTGCGCCCGCGGCACCGATCGGCGGGCGACGGCCTTGGTTCGGTGCGAGCGCGGATGCTCCCCTAGGTTGGACGCACGGGCTCAGGACACGGGTCCCCTCTCGTCCGCCGACCCACGGCCGCGGCCCCTCCGTCGAGGCCGCGCCCCCAGAACTGGTCGGTCGGCCCCCATCCCGGCACCGCCGGACGCACGCCTCGCAGCCGACCGCCCCACGGGTGTCTCGACGGCCGCGACCGCACACCCGCGCACCGACGGTGCCGGTTCCCTCGCAGGTCGACGCCGCCGAGCACGGCTCCGGCGTCCCTGCCTCCCCCCACGGAGGCCACATGACCACCACCCCGTACACCGAGAACGCCTCCGGCGCGACGCCTGGCGGCCCGTCGGGCGACGGCTCGTCCGACGCGAAGCAGAAGGCGCAGCAGGCCGCGAACGAGGCCGCCGACCAGGCGCAGCACGTCGGCGGCGTCGCCAAGGACCAGGCGTCGCAGGTGGCCGACGAGGCCAAGCAGCACGCCAAGGGCCTGCTCGACGACGCCACCAGCCAGGTCGACGACCAGGCCCGCACGCAGCTCGGGCGCCTGTCCGAGACGCTGCGCAGCGTGGGCGGCGACCTCGACGACATGGCCGCCGGCAGCGACCGCGACGGCGTGGCCAGGACGCTCGCGCAGGAGGTGGCCACGCGTGCACGCACGCTCGGCGAGCACCTCGACGGCCGCGAGCCGCGCGACCTGCTCGACGACGTCCGCGCCTACGCGCGTCGTCGACCCGGCACGTTCCTGCTCGGCGCGGTCGTGGCCGGGGTCGTCGCCGGTCGTCTGACGCGCGGCGCGAAGGCGGGGTCCGACGCGTCGGGCGCCTCCTCGACGTCGGCCACGCAGCGTCCCGTCACGCCGGTGGACCCGTCCGGCACGGGCACCACCGCGTCCACGTCGTACGGCGACCCCAGCACCGGCCTGCGCGAGCCCGGCCTGGACGGCCTCGGCTCGCCCGCCGGCACCACGCCCGACCTGGACGGCCTGCGGTGACCGTCTCGGACGACGCCCGTCGCGACGCGGCGACCGACGACCGCTCGGTCGGCGAGATCCTCGGTGACATCACCACCGACCTGACGACGATGGTCCGCCAGGAGCTCGAGCTGGCCAAGACCGAGGCCAAGCAGGAGGTCACCAAGCTCGGCACCGGCGCCGGTCTGCTCGGCGCCGCCGGGCTCGCGGGCTGGATGTTCCTGGTCTTCTTCTCGCTGTTCGCCGTCTACCTGCTCGACAAGGTCGTCGACGCCTGGCTGGCGGCGCTCGTCGTCGCCGTGGTGTGGGGCGCGGCCGCGGCCGTCCTCGCGCTGCTCGGTCGCACGAAGATCAAGCAGGCCAACCTGCAGCTCCCCACCACCCAGCAGAGCATCAAGGAGGACCTCCGATGACCCAGGACCCGCAGGCCATGAGGGCCGAGATCGACGCCCGCCGCGACGACCTCACCCGTGACGTCGACGCGCTCAACGACAAGGTCAACCCGACCCGCGTCGTGTCGCGCAACGTCGACGCCGTCAAGGGCCGCGCGTCGCGGCTGAGGGAGTCGGTCATGGGCGGCTCGGGCTCGAACGGACCGGGTGTGGGCGACCGCGCGTCGGACGCCACCTCCGCCGTCGGCGACCGCACCCGGGGAAACCCGCTCGCCGCGGGGCTCGTCGCCTTCGGCGCGGGCATGCTGCTCTCGGCGCTGCTCCCCGCGAGCGAGTCCGAGGCGAAGGCCACCCAGAAGCTCGTCGACGCGGCCAAGGACCACGGCGTCGTCGACGAGGTCAAGCAGGCCGGGCAGGACACCGCCCAGGGCCTCAAGGAGCACGCCCGGTCCGCCGCGCAGGACGTCGCGGGCTCGGCACAGGACTCGGCACGGCACGTCGCCGACGAGGCCAGGTCCGGCGCCCAGAGCGCCGCCGACCAGGCCCGCAGCTAGACGAGACGGTCGAGAACAGGTGCCCGGCAGGTCCCCCGACCTGCCGGGCACCGTCATGTCCGGGTCCGGTCGCCACGGGGGCACCACTTCCCCCGGTGGTCCGACGAGACCACGGAAAGTTCTTCGTGGTCCCGTCGGTTTCCCAGGTTCACCTGGGAAACCGACACCCTCCCGCGGCGGGCGGGGAGCTCAGCGGGGGGCGGGGGCGACGCGGTCGCGGGCGCGGTCGAGCCAGGTCATGACGGGGGTGGCGGTGACGCCGTGCACGACCACCGACAGGACGACGGCGAGCGCGAGGGTCGACCACAGCAGCGGGACGTCCTCGAACTCGGCGTGGCCGGTCGCGTAGGCGAGGTAGTACAGCGAGCCGATGCCGCGGACGCCGAAGAACGCCGTGACGAGGCGCTCGCGGGGGCCGAGGTGGGGGTCGTCGTCGCGGTCGGAGTAGCGGCGCGTGCGCACCATGAGCGCGACCACCCCGCTCAGCGGACGCACCACGAGGACGAGCACGACGGCGAGGACGGCCGAGCCCCACGTCATCGCCTCGAGCAGCCCGTGCGTGAGCGCGACGCCGAGCAGCAGCAGGACGACGAGGGTCAGGATGCGCTCGAGCCGCTGCACCACCTGGTGCATGAGCACGTGGTACTCGTGGCTCGGCTCGGACGACCGGATCGTCAGCGCGCACACGAACACCGCCACGAATCCGTAGCCGCCGGCCACCTGCGCGACGCCGTACGACAGCAGCACCGCCGCGACGGCGAGCAGCGGCTCGCTGTTCTCCGACGTCCGCAGCGACGGCGCACGCGAGCGGAACGCGATGCGTCCCAGCAGCCACCCGACGGCCACGCCGAGGACGACGGCGACGACGGTCTTGCCCACCAGGTCCCACGCCACCCAGGTGACGCCCCACTCGCCGACGGCGCCGACGGTGGCCAGCAGGATCGCGGCGTGCACGAACGGGAACGCCAGCCCGTCGTTCAGCCCCGCCTCGGAGGTGAGGGCGAAGCGGACCTCGTCGGTCTCGTCGGTCTCGGACGGGTCCTCGGCCGACGTCGGGCCCTCGACCTGCACGTCGGAGGCGAGGACGGGGTCGGTCGGCGCGAGCGCCGCTGCGAGCAGGAGGGCGGACGCGGGCGCCAGCCCCACGACCCACCAGCCGAGGAGGGCCACGCCGGCGATCGACAGCGGCATGGCGATCAGGAGCATCCGCCACGTCGGCGACCAGCGTCGCCACGTCGACGGCTTGAACAGGTGGAGCGGCCGGTCGAGCGCCAGGCCCACGCCCATCAGCGCGACGATCACGGTGATCTCGGTGACGTGCTCGATGATCGCGCGGTCGTCGACGACCTCGGGCGCGAACCCGTCCGAGATCGGCAGCAGCCCGATGACGGCGCCCACGCCGAGCAGCACGACCGGCGACGACAGCCACGCGCGGCGCAGCACGTACGGCAGCACCACCGCCAGCAGCATCGAGACGCCGACGAGCAGGAAGGCCAGGTTGCTGGTCACGCGGTCGTGCGCGTGCGTCGGTGCGGCTGCATGAGGACTCCACGAGGTCGGGGGCGGCGGCGCCCGGACGTCGTGTCGACCCCGGTGCGTCGCCGGGGTCGGGCGTGACTACGACGCTAGGCGCGCGGGGCCGTTCGCGCCGACCGGCACCCGTCCGGACGGATGTAACTGCGAGTTGCAGGCCGGCTCGAGGGCGCGTAGGTATTAGTTGCCAAATGCAACTGACGTGACGTGGAGGTGGCGACGATGTGTGGGATCTCGGGCTGGGTGTCGTACGACGACGACCTGACGCAGCGACGGGCGACGGCCCTCGCGATGACCAGGACGATGGCCTGCCGGGGTCCTGACGACGAGGGCCTCTACCTGCGCCCGCACGTCGCGCTCGGGCACCGCCGGCTCGCGGTGATCGACGTGCCGCAGGGTCGGCAGCCGATGCTGGTCGAGCGGAGCGGCGCGCTGGCCACCGGTCGGTCGGCCGACGAGGCCTCGGACGACGACCTGGCGATCGTCTACTCCGGCGAGGTGTACGACTACCGCGACCACCGGGCGTCCCTCGGCGGGCGGTTCGACACCGACAGCGACACCGAGGTGGTGCTCCGGGCCCACCTCGCCGGACGTGGACGCGACCCGCGCGAGGTCGTCTCCGGCCTGAACGGCATGTTCGCCTACGCGCTGTGGGACGCCCGCCGCGAGGAGCTGCTGCTCGTCCGCGACCGGCTGGGCGTCAAGCCGCTGTACTACCGGCGCACGGGCGACGGCGTTCTGTTCGGCTCCGAGCCCAAGGCCGTCCTCGCGCACCCCGGCGTGCCCCGCACCGTCGACGCGGCGGGTCTGCGCCAGGTCTTCGGGCTGGTCGCCGACCCGTCCCACACCGCCTTCGCCGGGCTGCGGGAGGTGCCGCCCGGGCACGTCGTGCGCGTGACGCGCACCGGCGTCGAGGAGCTGCGCTACTGGCAGCTGGAGTCGTCCCCGCACACCGACGACGTCGACGCCACCGTCGGACGCGTCCGCGAGCTGCTCGACGACACCGCGGCCCGGCAGCTGGTCGCGGACGTGCCGCTGTGCACGTTGCTGTCCGGCGGGCTGGACTCCTCGGCCCTCACCGCGCTCGCGGCCCGCCAGCTCGCCGACGCCGGGAAGGGGCCCGTGCGCTCGTTCTCGGTCGACTTCGCCGGCAACGACGACGACTTCGTGGCCGACGACGTGCGCGGCACCCCCGACGCGCCCTACGTCCTCGACGTGGCCCGGCACGTGGCCAGCGACCACACCGGCATCGTGCTCGACGACGCCGGCCTGCTCGACGCGGACACCCGTGCAGCGGTGCTGCGCGCCCGGGACACCCCCGCGATGGGCGAGCTCGACACGTCGCTCTACCTGCTGTTCGCCGCGGTGCGGGAGAGCTCGACGGTGGCGCTGTCGGGCGAGAGCGCCGACGAGGTGTTCGGCGGGTACATCGACTTCCACGACCCCGCGGCCGTCGGCGCCGACACCTTCCCGTGGCTGGCCGGCCGGATGGTCGGCGGCTACCGGATCGGCGACCTGCTGCACGAGCGGGTGGCCAAGGAGCTCGACCTCGACGGGCACGTCGCCGACGCCTACGCGCGGACGATGGCCGAGGTGCCGCGGCTGGAGGGCGAGACCGGCCACGACGCCCGGATGCGCGAGGTGTCGTACGCCTACCTGACGCGGTTCCTGCCCACGCTGCTCGACCGCAAGGACCGGATGAGCATGGCCGTCGGGCTCGAGGTGCGGGTGCCGTTCTGCGACCACCGGCTCGTCCAGTACGTCTTCAACGCGCCCTGGCACCTCAAGACCTTCGACGGCCGGGAGAAGAGCCTGCTGCGCGCGGCCACGGCCGACCTGCTGCCGCAGTCGGTGGTCGAGCGCGTCAAGAGCCCCTACCCGTCGACGCAGGACCCGCGGTACGGCGCCGAGATCGCCCGCCGGTTCGGTCTGCTGGCCGACGACCCCTCGACGCCGCTGGCCGACCTCGTCGACCTCGACGCGGCGCGCGAGGCGCCGCGGAACGTGCAGGACCGGCTGCTCTACGTGGCCGACTGGATGCGCGAGTACGAGGTCGACGTCGCGATCTGATCGTGCGGTGGCGGGCGGCGCGTGGTGCGGTGGCACCGTCCCGTCGTCCGCCGACCGTGGAGCACGCTCATGCCGTCCAGCGACCACCCGCCCGTGCTGCGCCTGGCCACCGTCAACGCGGCGGGCGGCCGCGACCTCGGCGGCACCGACGTGGACGTCGAGCGGCTGGCGTCGGCGGTGGCCGGTCTCGGGGTCGACGTCGTGGCGCTGCAGGAGGTCGACCACCACCTGCGGCGCTCGGGCGACGTCGACCAGGCGGCCGTCGTCGCCGGGGCCTGCGGGGCCGACGGCCGGCCGTGGAGCCACGCGTTCGTCGCCGCCGTCCGCGGCACGCCGGGCGAGGACGCCGCACCCGCGCCCGACACGGTGCAGGGGCTCCCGTCCTACGGCGTCGCGCTGCTGACGCCGCTGCCCGTCCTCGAGCGGGACGAGCTGCGGATGCACGCGTCGAGGGCGAAGCTGCCGATGCTGCTCCCCACTGGCGCCTCCCACCGGCTCCGGTGGTTCGACGACGAGCAGCGGGTCGCCGCGGCGTCGGTGCTCCAGACGCCGCTCGGTGCCCTGACGGTGGTCACCACCCACCTGTCGTTCTTCCCGCCGCGTGCGCTCGGCCAGCTGCGTGAGGTGCGCGACTGGGCGGCCCGCCTGCCTCGTCCGCTGGTGCTGCTCGGCGACCTCAACCTCCCCGCCGGCGTGCCGGACCGCGTCACCGGCTGGGGGTCGTTGGTGCGTGGCCCGACGTTCCCCGCCCCCGACCCGCGCGTCCAGCTCGACCACGTCCTCGCCGACGGCCTCACCTGGCCCGTCCGCGGCACGGAGGTCACCCGGGTGGGTGGCAGCGACCACCGCGGCGTCGTCGTCACGCTCGGCGGGTGACCGCTCGGCGGGTCCAGCGGTAGGGGGTGGTCGTCGACACGGCGACGAGCCCGGAGCGTTCGAGGATGGGGCGCGAGTACTCCGTGGAGTCGCTGTGGACCAGCGTCCTGCCGAGGGCGATCGCGGACCGTGCGCGTGCGGCGGTGAGCGCCCGGTAGATCCCCCGACCGCGCCACGGCGGGCGCGTCGCCCCACCCCAGATCCCGGCGAACTCCGTGCCGGCCACCGGCTCCAGGCGTCCGGCCGAGACGATCTCGTCTCCGGCCTCGGCGACCCACAGCTCCATGCCGTCGTCCGTCGCGAGCCGTCTCAGCAGCGCGTCGGCCGACGACTGCGAGACGGGGTCGCCGAAGACCTCGTCCTGCATCGCGCTCATGGCGCGGACGTCGTGCTCCTCGGTCACGCGCCTCAGCCCCACCCCGTCGGGCAGCGGGACGTCGACCGCGAGGCCGCGCGCCTCGCCGACCATGATCGACTCCCGCTCGTCCGGGGTGAAGCCGTGGTCGAGCAGCGCCTCGTGCAGCCCGGGGGCGTGGTCGTGGCCGCGCGTCTTCCACTCCACGCGGGTGATCTCGGCGTCGTCGACGAAGTGGGCGAGTGCCCCGGCGACGAGCCCGCGGATGGCCTCGGCGTCGGCTCCGCCGAGGTCCCGGTAGGTGACGAAGCCGCGGCCGCCCGCGAACGTCACCAGACGCAGCGGGCCCAGCCGTTCGACGCTGGTCGCGCTCGGTGTCTCCGCGTCGGTGCGCAGCTGGCGGTCGTAGGCCTCGAGGAGGGCGGCGGTGTCGGTCATGTCCGCACACCGTGCCCCTCGGCGGCGATCGGGGCAACCCGATTTCCGCGCCTGTGGACGGCCGATCCGCCGCGGGTGGGAAAACCCGCTCCACGTCCACACCATTGCGAACACGTGTTCGACTGTCGTAAAATGTGGCCATGACGGTCACCGCACTCCCGCTCACCGAGCACCCCGCCTTCGCGGTGCTCGCGGCGGTCGAGAGCGCCCTGGATGGAGGCGACCTGTCGGTGTTCGAGGGGCTGTCCGGTGACGATGCGACGCAGGTCGCGGCCCGGTGGGCGCGGGTGCAGGCTCGGGTGTCGGCGCACTCGGTGGCCGCGGCGCGGGCGGTCGAGCGTTCGGGTGCGGCGACGAAGGCTGGTGCGACGTCGACCGGGTCGCTGATGGCCGGACAGTTCGGTGGCGACCGCCCCGCGGCCGCGCGCGACGTGCACCTGGGCGAGGACCTGGCGAAGGCGAGCACCACCGAGACAGCCCTCGCCAAGGGTCAGGTGACCAAGGAGCAGGCCCGTCTGATCGCCCGGACGGTCACATCTCTGCCTGAGACAGTCCCAGACGAGACGCGCGAGAAGTGCGAGCGGGCGCTGATCGAGGACGCCCAGACCCTGACGATGCCCGACCTGCGACGCCGGGCCGACCGGATCACCGACGTCTTCAAGCCCGCTTCCGAGGTCGACGCCGACGAGGGCGAGATCGTGCGCGACCGCGAACGCGACGCGTACGCCCGGTCGGAGTTCTGGATGCAGGACCAGGCCGACGGCACCTGGGTCGGACACTTCCGCCTCCCCGAGGCCCAGGCCGGGATGCTCAAGCACGCCCTCGACCGGTTCACCGCACCCCGCCGCCGCCACCTCGACCACGGCCAAGCCGCTGAGGACCTCACGTACTCCCAGCGCCAGGGACGGGCGTTCGTGGCGCTGGTCGAGCACCTGCCCACCGGCGGACTCCCCGACGCCGGCGGCTCCGGCCTCGTCGTGACGGTCAACGTGGACCTCGACACGCTCGTCGAGGGCGTGGGGGTCGGGATGACCTCGACCGGTCAGCGCATGTCGGCCGGTGAGGTCAGGCGTGCCGCCTGCCGGGCAGGCGTCATTCCCCAGGTGCTCGGCGGAGCGTCCCTCCCGCTCGACCTCGGCCGCACCCAGCGCCTCTTCAACCGTGCCCAGCGGTTGGCCCTGGCCCACCGCGACGGCGGGTGCGCGTTCCCCGACTGCGACCGATCACCGTCCTGGACCGAGGCCCACCACGCCCGCGAACCCTGGTCCCACGGCGGGGCCACGGATCTGGACGACGGTGTCCTGCTCTGCCCGTTCCACCACAGGACCGTCCACGACGACGGATGGACCATCACCTTCGACACCCCCGACAGACGGCCCGCGTTCGTCCCACCCGCCCGACTCGACCCGTACGTCAGACCCCGCACGAGCACGAGGTACCGACCGCGCCAGGACGTCGTGCGCACTCAGGTCGTGCGGCCTACCGTGGAGGCAGGCGTCCGGGCGCCAGGGACGGCCCCGGTCCAGGGGCCTCCTCCGAGCACCACCGACGCCGACGGCCGGGTGAGACGGTGACACCGCAGCTCCTCGCGATCGCGGTCGCGCTCGTCCCGCTGCTCGTCGTCGGCGTGAGGTTCTGGCGCGTCGAGCGCCGGCACCGACGCCTGGCCCTGCCCACGGACGAGGTCGACGTGCCCACGCTGCCGATGGGCTGCTTCACCGGGCGGCTGGACCTGCTGTCCGACGACGAGCTCGCGCGCCGCTGGGACGTGAGCGGTGTCGTGGTCCGAGGCGGGGGAGACCCGGTCGTGGTGGCGTCGGCCGCGAGCGACCGCGCGATCTACCTCGACGAGATGGAGCGACGCCGCGACCACCCGGCGGGCGACCGGTGACCGTCCCCTCCGAGGACGCCGCGTGGTCGCGTGCGCACGGGGGGCTCGACCCGTCGTCGTCGATGTGGGTGGCCGGCTGGCTGCGGATGGTGCGGTGGTTCGCCGCGCCGCTCGTCCGGCGCGGGGTGACACCCGACGCGGTGACGCTCACCGGTGTCGCCGTGTCGGCCGTCGTCCCGCTGCTCGCCTGGGCCGGTGACGGGTGGCTGCTGCTCGCCGCCGTCGTGGCGCTGGCGGCGGCCGTCGTCGACGGGATCGACGGCGCGGTGGCCGTCGCCACTGATACCGCGTCGGCCTGGGGACGGGTGCTCGACCCGCTCGCCGACCGCGTCTCCGACCTGCTGTTCCTGACCGCGCTGTGGCTGCTCGGTTCGCCCGCCTGGCTCTGCGTCCTGCTCGGGGCACTCACCCTGCTGCACGAGTCGGTGCGGTCGTCCGGCGTCGCCGCCGGCCTCGACGGCGTGGGTGCAGTCACCGTCTGGGAGCGGCCCTCCCGGGTGATCGTGACGATCGTGGTGTCGCTCGCGTGCGGTTCCGCGGCGGTGCTGCCGCTGCCGGGCTGGGCACCGGCCGACCCCGTCGGGCTGCTGGCCTCGGCCGGGGCCGCGGTGGGGCTGGTGCTCGCGGTCGTCGGGTTCGTGCACCTGGTGGTGGCCGTGCGGCGGCAGCTGCGGGGCTGCCTGACGGGTTGAACCGCTGCAGCGGCACCGCGAGCACCCCGACCTACGCCGGCCCCACCAACGACGCCACGATCCGGGCCGACAGCGTGACGAGCGGCAGCCCGCCCCCGGGGTGGGACGAGCCGCCCACCAGGAACAGCCCGCGCACGCCGGACGCGTTGGGCGGGCGGAGGAAGGCGGCGCGGGCCCCGTTGGAGGACGAGCCGTAGATGGAGCCGCCGGGGGTCAGGGTGGCGCGCTCGAGGTCGGCGGGCGTCATCACGTGGCGCCACCGCACGTGCGGGCGGACGTCGAGGCCGCGGTCGGCCATCACGGCGAGCACCTGGTCGGCGTAGGAGTCCGCGAGGCCGGGGGTGTCCCAGTCGACGCCGCCGACGACCTCGTGACGGGGTGCGTTCACCAGGACGAACCAGGCCGCGGTGCCGGGGCCGGGGACCACGGCGGGGTCGTCGGGGGCGGAGACGTAGACGGTGGGGCGCGCGACCGGGCGCGGCGGGCCGCCCAGCCCGAAGACCGCGTCGAACTCGGCGTCGTAGTCCTCGGCGAACAGCACCCGGTGGTGGACGGGGTCGGGTCCGGCGTCGTCGAGGGCCAGGAGCAGCACGAAGCCCGAGAGGGACGGCGTGGCGCGGCTCAGGCGTGCGCGGTCGGCGCCGCCCGAGCCCGGGACGAGGTGGCCGTAGACCTGGGTCGCGTCGGCGTTGGCGACGACGACGTCGGCGGGCAGCTCCTCGCCGCTCACCAGGCGGACCCCCGTGGCGCGGCCCTGCTCGACGAGCACCTGCGACACCTCGCTCGACGTGCGGACGACGGCGCCGCGCTCGACGGCGCGGTCGCGGACGGCCTCGGCGATCCGCACCAGGCCGCCGTCGACGTACCAGGACCCGTGGGCCTGCTCGACGTACGGGACGGTGGCCAGCGCCGCCGGGGCCAGGCGCGGGTCCGAGCCGGTGTAGGTGGCGTAGCGGTCGAGGAGCATCCGCAGCCGGGGATCGGTCAGGTACTGCGCCCCCAGCGCACGCAGGCTCAGCCACGGCGCGACGGTGCGCAGGTCGCCCACCCGGCGCGAGAGCCTCAGCAGGTCGCGGGGCCCGATGGGCGACTCGAGGAACGCCTCGTGGGTGGCGTCCCAGATCCGCTCGGCGCGGTCGAGGAACGCCGACCACTGCGCGCCGGTGCCGTCGCCGAGCGCGGCGTCGAGCGCGGCCGGGACGGCGTCGAGGTCGCCGGGGAGGTCGAGCACCGTGCCATCGGGGAACCGGTAGCGGCAGGCGACGTCGAGCCGGCGCAGCGACAGGACGTCCTCCAGCGGTCCGCCGGTGTCGTCGAAGAGCTCGCGCAGCAGGTGCGGCATCGTCACCAGCGAGGGGCCGGTGTCGAAGACGAACCCGTCGCGCTCGTGGGTGCCGAGCTTGCCGCCCACCCGGGCGGCCTGCTCGAGCACCGTGACGTCGTGGCCGGACGCCGCCAGGCGGGCCGCCGCGGCGAGCCCGCCGAGCCCGGCCCCGATGACGACGACGCGGCTCACCTCAGCACCCGCCCCTTCCAGGTCAGGCTGCCGGTGCGACGACCCCGCCACGAGTCGGCGGTGAGGGCGGCGAGCGCCAGCACCGACGCCGGGTGGGCGAGCGCGTCGGCGACCGGCGAGCGCGTCCGCCGGGCCACGAGGGCCCGCGAGGCGACGGCCGCGCCGTACCCGGCGAGGCCGACGCGCGACCCGGCCAGCGCGGCGACGGGCGGCACCACGAACGTGACGAGCAGGCCCGTCGTCACCGCGACAGCGCCGCCGGGCGACCCGAACGCCGCCCACAGCGACTTGCCGTAACCCGCCCTCAGCTCGCCTGCGCCGCGGTACATCCGGCAGGTCGCGACGTCCGTGCCGTCGACGACGACGCCGTGCCCGCCGACGGCCTTGACGGCGCGCAGCAGCGCGAGGTCGTCGAGCACCTCGCCCCGGACGGCCGCGTGGCCGCCCGCGCGCTCGTAGGTGCCGCGGTCGACGGCCATCAGCTGGCCGTTGGCCGCGCCGAGGGACGGACGCGACGACCGCTCGGCCAGGTGCAGCGGCAGCGTGGACGCCCACGACCACTGCAGCAGCGGCTGGACGAGGCGCTCGGCCCACGACCCCGTGAGCTGGCGGGGGTACGGGCTGACGAGGTCGAGGTCGGCGTCGCGCAGCAGGCCGACGGTGGCCGCCAGCGCGTGCGGCTCGAGCACGACGTCGGCGTCGACGAAGACCAGGACGGTGGAGTCGGTCGCGGCGGCCGAGGCCAGCTGGTGGCAGGCCCACGGCTTGCCGAGCCACCGGTGGGGCAGCACCGCGCCGTCGAGCAGCCGGACGCGGGAGTCGTCGCCGGCCGCCTCGAGGACGACCTCGACGGTGGCGTCGCGCGAGCCGTCGTCCAGCACCAGCACCTCGACGGGCGACCCGCACCGGTCGGCCGCGGCGAGCACCGAGCGCAGGCAGGCCCCGACGTCGCGCTCCTCGTCGCGCACGGGCAGGAGCACCGAGACCGGGTCGGCCGCCGGCGCCGGGGAGGCGGACGGCACCCGCATCCGTCGCAGGTTGTCGACCGTGAGCGCCAGGCCGGCCACCGACAGCCCGGTGCCGACGGCGACCAGGGCGTCCCAGGCCCTCATCGGACCCTGGCCCGCCACAGCGACACCGCGAGGGGCACGGCCACCGTGGCCATCAGCAGCCCGCCGACGAGCGCGACGGGTGGACGCCCGAAGAAGACCGCGTTGGCGAGCACCGACGAGCCGAAGGTCCAGAGCAGCAGCGCGTGGGGCATCAGGTCGGCGGAGCGCACGCGCGGCCGCGCGACGAGCACCTGCAGCAACGCGCACAGCAGCGCCGACACGACCAGCCACCCGGCGTAGTTCGTCAGCGGCACGTCGGCGACGCCCGGCAGCGCGGGGGTCGGGTCCGCCCAGCGCCAGTGGCCCGCGTCGACCATCTGCGGGTCGAGGAACACGTCCCAGGTGGTCATCGTCCACGCGGCCAGGAGCACGGTGGGGACGGGGCGGTCGCCGGTCAGCCGTCGCGCCGCGAGCAGGCACGGGTAGGCGATCATGATCCAGGCCAACGGGACGACGAGCGGCACGCCGAGCACGGACGCGCCCAGCGAGCGCGTGTAATCGTACTCGCCGAACGGGTAGCCGGTCGCCACGCCCACCGCCTCCGCGACCAGCGCGCCGCCGCCGGCCACGAGGAGCAGCGCGAGCGCCGACCGTGCGCCGCGCGAGGACGCCGCGTGGACGAGGGCCGCCCCGGCGAGGAGCACGACGACCACGACGGCCAGCACCGCGTCGCCGCCACCGGAGAACGGGAAGCTCATCTGCACCAGCACGCCGGCCGCGGCCAGGCCCCACGCCACGAGGGAGCCGCGCACCCGCACCCGGGACGGACGGTCGTCGACCGCGGTCACGGCGTGCGTCCCCGGTAGGTGCCCGACGCGCCGAGCACGGCGAAGCGGGCGAACAGCTCCTCGGCGTACCAGCCGACCTCGGCCGTGCGGCGCACCGCCTCCAGGTGGGGCGCGCTGCGGTAGGCGAACGCGAGCAGGTCGTCGGCGGAGTCCCACAGGCTGAAGGTGCCCTGGAGCCCGACGGGTGCCTCGCCGACGCCGACCGACATCCGCAGGCCCGGCGAGCGGGCGAGGTCGGCCGACACCGGCGGCACCGCGCGCCAGAACGTCAGGGCTCGCGACGGACGGAGCCGGGCGCGGGTCAGCGCGGCCACGGGCCCGTCGGTGGTCGCAGGTCCGTGGGTCTCGAAGGGCGAGCGTCCCGCCCAGGTGCCGCGGGTGGTGAGCGGGCGCATCGTGACGGTGAGGCGCTCGGTGGCGAAGCCGTCCCACCCGCCGACGACGCGGCCGGCGTCGAAGCGCTCGGCGTCGGCCACCGAGTCCCAGGTGGTGAGCAGCGCCCAGTGGTGCGGGTCGGCGTCGCGGACGGTGAACGTCTCGCCGGACCCGGTGCCCATCAGCTTGGCGAACCGCAGACCGGCGACGTCGCGCAGCCGCCACCGGTCGGTGGCCATGTGGCGCAGCGCGGTCCTGACCTTCTCGACGCCCCACAGGTGCAGCACGGCGACGGTGCCGCCACCGCTCACGTGGCGCGTCCGACGCGGGACGCGCGCAGGCGGCGGTCGAGCACGGTGGTCGCCACCCACCCGACGAGCAGCACGGTGTGCAGCAGGTAGAGCCAGAACCCGACGGCGACGACGCCGCCGACCACGCCCAGCCCGCCGAACGGCACGCCGACGTCGACCGGGATGGCCAGGAACAGCAGGAAGCCGTGCAGGAACCCGGCCAGGAACGCCGCGGTGCCGAGCGCGCCGACCCACACCGCCGCCCAGCTCGCGTCACGGGGAGCCACGTGCCGGAAGACCCACGCGAGCGGCACGCTCAGCGTCAGCCACAGGGCGGTGAATCCGATGAGCACCCGGAACGTGAGCGGCCAGAAGCCGTCCTGCGTCGCGAGGTCGAGCAGCGGGCCGTCGGACAGCTCGACCAGCACCCAGGTGAGCGCGGGGACGACGACCAGCACCGGCAGCAGCCAGGCCCGGGCCCGCCACCCGGTCCAGGAGTCCTCGCGGGGCACCAGCGACAGGCAGGCCCGCCTGACGCCCTCGCCCCAGAACGACGCCGGCAGCACGGTGACGACCGCGCCGAGCCAGCCGAGGTGGGTGCCCGCGTGGACGAGGGCCTCGAAGGCGGGCCGCGCGCCCATCTGCGCGGGCACCAGCGCCTCGAGCGAGAGCAGCCGGGCCTCGGCGGCGTCCGGGCCGGCCGTCCACGACGTCGACCAGATCGCCAGCAGCAGCCAGGGCACGACCGAGATCGCGCCGAAGTAGGTGAGGGCCGCGGCGGCACGGGCGACGTCGCGGCCGGCGAGCGCACGGCCCGTCCCGCGGGCCACCTCGACGCCCTCGTGGACGACGCGCTCGACGGGCGCGCCGGAGGGCGTCGTCGCGTCGGTGGCCGTCATCTGTCCATCGTCGTCGCTGGGGGGCCCGGGCGCCGACCGGTCTGCGTCGGTGCGCGCGCCGGGCGAGACTGGTGGCGGTCGCCCGGTCCGGTCCGGCGCCGGGAGGGACGGGTCATGCGCGCGTGGACGTACGCCGGCATGCTCGTGTTCGTCCTGCTGGCGACGCTGCCGCTCGAGGTGTTCCTCGGCACCCGCGTCTACGCCCGCCTGCGCCGTCTCGCGCTGACGCTGCTGTGCGTCGCGCCGGTCTTCGTCGTCTGGGACCTGCTCGCGATCCACGCCGGTCACTGGTCGTTCGACCTCGACCAGACGCTCGGCGTCGTGCTGCCCGGCGACCTGCCGCTCGAGGAGCTGCTGTTCTTCGTCGTGGTGCCGGTGGCGTCGGTGCTGTCGCTCGAGGCGGTGCGCCGCGTCCGTGGGTGGACGGTCGGCGACGAGGTGGAGCGGTGACGCACACCGAGGTGTCGCTGGTCGCCGTCGCGCTCACCGTGGTGCTCGACCTGTGGGTGCTGCGGACGCGTCTGCTCACCCACCGCGCCTACTGGGTGTCGTACGCGATCGTGCTGTTCTTCCAGCTGCTCACCAACGAGTGGCTGACGTCGCGCGGCGTCTTCCGCTACGACCCCGACGCGATCCTGGGCTGGCGCATCGGGCACGCGCCGGTCGAGGACTTCCTCTTCGGCTACGCCCTGGTCACCCAGTCGATGATCTGGTGGGTGTTCTGGGGCCGCCGCGGCGTGCAGCGCGAGGAGACTCCCGTCGGCGGGCTCGTCGGGCAGCGGCGAGACGCGGCAGCGCGGTCCGCAGCCGACGGGGCAGCGACACCGCCACGCGCTGGTTGAGCACGTCGTGGTCGGCGCGCTCGACCGCGTCGAGGATGCCGCCGTACAGCGTGAACGCGGTGCGCACGCAGTCGCGGCTCGTCGGCTCGAGCATGTCGATGCCGGGCTCGGCCTCGGCGTACAGCGAGCGGGCGCGCGCCACCTCGTGCCGGACGAGCGCGCGGACGCCGTCCGACACCGGACCGGGTCGCAGGTCGTCGGGCGTGACGCCGAACGCGTCGAGGTCCTCCATCGGCAGGTACACCCGTCCGCGGACGAGGTCCTCGGCGACGTCGCGGATGAAGTTCGTCAGCTGGAACGCCTCGCCGAGCGTCCGGGCCCGCGGGTACGCCTCCGGCGTCAGCACGCCGAGCACGGGCGTCATCTGCAGCCCGATCACCGCGGCCGAGCCGTACATGTACGCGCGCAGGTCGTCGTACGTCCGGTAGCGCGTGACGGTGATGTCCTGGCGCATCGAGGCCAGGAACGCCTCGACGTGGGCGACGGGGATGTCGTACCGGTGCATGGTGTGGCCGGCCGCGGCCGCAACGGGGTCGCGGGAGCCGCCGTGGCGCAGCGCGTCCAGGAACTCCGCGCCCCAGCTGACGAGCCGGTCGGGGTCGGGCGCCTCGAGCGAGTCGACGAAGTCGTCGGCGTACCGCGCGAAGCCGTACAGCGCGTGCACGTGCGGACGCTTGTGCGGGGGCAGCAGGAGCGTCGCGAGGTAGTAGGTGCGGCCGTGCTCGGCGTTGAGCCGGCGGCACGTCTCGTACGACGCCCGCAGCGCGGGGTCGGTGATGCCGGCCGCGTCGAGCTCGCGGGTGCTCATCGCCAGGTCCGTGACTGGTAGCCCGGCTGCGGGCCGGTGATGCGCTCGGCGGCCAGCCGGCCCGAGATCAGCACCATCGGCACGCCGACGCCGGGCGTGGTGCCCGACCCGGTGAACACGACGTTGTCGCCCCAGATGTTGCGCGGACGGAACGGTCCGGTCTGCCCGAACGAGTGCGCGGCGGCGAACGGCGCGCCGCGCTCCATGCCCTGGCGCTCCCAGTCGAGCGGAGTCGTCACGTGCTCGACCTCGATCGCGTCGCCGAAGCCGGGGTAGCCGCGCTGCTCCAGCGTGCGCACCACCTGGTCGCGGTACCGCGGGCCGAACTCGGTCCAGTCGATGTCGGCGTCGAGGTTGGGCGTCGGGAACAGGACGTAGTAGCTGTGCTTGCCGGCCGGGGCGAGCGAGGGATCCATGTGCGTCGGCACGGTGACGAGCAGCGACGGGTCGGACATCACCGTCCGCTGGTCGATCAGCTCGTCGAACACGCCCTCCCAGGAGTGCCCGAACGAGATGTTGTGCAGGGCACCGGGGGAGTAGTCGGCGCTCGAGCCGGCGAGCATCAGGAAGCACGACGGCGAGTAGCTGAGCCGCTTGACGCGGCGCGGCGTCTGGCCGAGCAGGTCGCGGTACGCCACCGGGAGGTCGGGGTTGAGCACGACGGCGTCGCACGCGATGCGCTCGCCGTCGGCGGTGTGCACGGCGACGGCGCGGCGCCCCTGCAGCTCGACGCGGTCGACGGTGGTGCCGTACCTGAACGTGACGCCGTGCTTCTCGGCCGCTCCGGCGAGCGCGCGCGGCACGGCGTTCATGCCGCCCTTGGCGAAGAACACGCCGGCCACCGAGTCCATGTAGGCGATCACGCTGTAGATCGCGAGCGCGTCGTACGGCGACAGGCCCGCGTACATCGCCTGGAAGCTGTAGACCTTCTGCAGCCGCTCGTCCTTGAGGTACTGCGCGACCTTGGGCGCCATCTTCCGGAACCCGCCGACGGCCGCGAGCCGGGCCAGGTTCGGGCCCAGCACGGACAGCGGGCTGTCCATGTTGGTGTCGATGAAGTCGCGCATCTCGTAGCGGTAGACCTTCGACACGAAGTCCACGAAGTCGCGGTACCCCTTCGCGTCCTCGGGGCCGCAGACCTCGGCGATCTCCTGGGCCATCTGGTCGGGGTCGGCGTGCACGTCGAGCCTGGAGCCGTCGGCGTACGTCGCCCGGTACAGCGGGGCGACGGGCTCGAGGTCGAGCCAGGCGTCCATGTCCTCGCCGACGCAGTCGAACGCGTCGCGGATCAGGTCGGGCATCGTCAGCACGGTCGGGCCGGTGTCGAAGGTGTAGCCGTCGGCGCGGACGACGCCCGCGCGTCCACCTGGCTCGTCCTCGCGCTCGATGACGGTGACCTCGCGTCCGGCACCGGCGAGGCGCAGCGCGGCCGAGAGCCCGCCCAACCCCGCCCCGACGACGACGACGTGGTCGGTGGGGCCCTTGACGGTGCGCATCAGGCGGTTCTCCGGGTCGAGGTGACGGCGAGGTCGGCGAGCACCAGGTGGGCGTCGTCGGGAAGCTGGAGGGCGTGCAGGTGGGTCTCGGCCTCGGCGACGAGCGCGTCGATCCGCGCCTCCACCTCGTCCACCGCCCCGGTGTCGACGAGGACGCGGGCCAGCACCGAGCGGCCGTCGTCGTCGAGGTCGGGGTCGCCGAGGAGGCCGTCGAGGTGGGCGCGCTGCTGGAGCCCGGCCCGCTCGCGGGCGATCGCGACGAGCAGCGTCTTCTTGCCCTCGCGGAGGTCGTCGCCCACGGGCTTGCCGGTGGTGGCGGGGTCGCCGAACACGCCGAGCAGGTCGTCGCGCAGCTGGAACGCCTCACCCACCGGGAGCCCGAACGCGGCGTAGCCGTCGAGCAGCTCGCGGGGCGCCCCGGCCAGCGCACCACCGAGCACGAGCGGGTGCTCGACGCTGTACTTGGCGCTCTTGTAGCGCAGCACGGTGGCGGACGCGTCCGCACGGACGCCGGGTCGGGCCTGCTCGAGGACGTCGAGGTACTGCCCGCCCATCACCTGGGTCCGCATCTGCGCGTAGACGCGGCGCGCACGCCGGACGGCCGCGGGCGAGGCGCCGCAGTCGGCGAGCATCTCGTCGGACCAGCTGAGCAGCAGGTCGCCGACGAGCAGCGCCGCGCCGTCACCGAACTGGACGGGGTCGCCGTCCATCGCCCCGTCGCGGTGCTGGTCGGCGAAGCGCAGGTGCGTGCTCGGCATCCCGCGACGGGTGTCGCTGCGGTCCATCAGGTCGTCGTGGACGAGCGCCGCGGCGTGGAAGAGCTCGAGCGAGGCGGCGGCGCGGACGGCGACGTCGGAGTCGGGCTCGCCGGCCCCGCGCCAGCCCCAGTAGCAGAAGCTCGCCCGCACCCGCTTGCCGCGGGCGACGAGGTCGCGGGCGGCGTCGACCACGGGCGCCAGGTCGGGGCTGACGTCCAGCAGCATCTGCGCACGCTCGTCCACCAGCTCGACCAACCGGGTCCGGACCCGCTCCCCGAGGGGGGCGTCGGGCTCCGGCGTCTGGTCGAACCTCGTGTCGAGGTCGTCGGCGATGGACGTCATTGGTTCCATCGTCGGACGCCCCCGGGCACGACGCCGAACGAAGGTGCGTCGGTTCCGACACGCGCCGACTTCTGGTCAGAATGGCTGATCGACTGCGCCAGACGGGGGAGATCCGCCACGATCCGACCATGATCTCTCGTCTGCTCCGCAGCCTCCGCGAGTCCGCTGGACCGCGCACGCTCCTCGTCCTCGCCTGTGTGACCACCGTCGTCCTCTCGGTGGGCGGCGGCGCGACCGCCGCCCGGCTCATCACCGGGGCGGACATCAAGAACAGCTCGATCGAGGGCAAGGACGTCAAGAACGGCACCCTCCAGCTGCGCGACATCAGCGACGCCTCCGAGCGCAGCCTGCGTGGTCGCCCCGGTGCGACGGGAGCCACGGGCGCCAAGGGTGCGACGGGCGCCACCGGCGCCACCGGTGCGCCGGGGCCGGCGGGGTCGGACGCGCCCGGTGCGCGGTGGGTGCTCATCGACGCCACCGGTCAGATCGAGGCGCAGTCGGGCGGCTTCACGATCGCCAGCGCCTACGACGCTCCGGGCACTCCCGCCGGTGCCGTCGGCAACGTCTACATCGATGCCGGCGAGGATCTCTCCGGCCACGCGGTCGTCGCGACCATCGCCCTGCAGAACCAGATCGACCAGAACGGCGACACCATCACGAACGGACGCTCGCTGAACCCCGACGCCAACCCCGAGTTCTCCGGCGAGATCACCGCGACCCGCTGCGCCGTCGCGGCCATCGTCGCGTGCGCCCCGACCGGCACCAACACCCCCGAGCACCTCGTGGTCAGCCCCCGCCTCAGCGACGGCCAGGTGACCACCGCGACCACCCGCAAGCGGTTCTACGTCGTCATCGTCTGACCGGTCGACGCCCGGACCACCAGCTCGGGCAGCAGCTGCACGTGCTCGTGCCGGTGGTCGTCGTTGTCGGCCTCGTCGATGACGAGCGCCGCGGCCGTCGAGCCGATCAGGTGCCGCGGCTGGCGCACCGAGGTGAGCGGGACGACGGCGGCCGCGGCGAAGTCGATGTCGTCGTAGCCGACGATGGCCAGGTCCGAGGGGACGTCGACGCCCAGACCGGCGCACCTCTGCAGCAGGCCGAGCGCCAGCAGGTCGTTGGCGCACACGACGGCCGTGGGGCGCTCGGCGCGGGGGACCGCCGCGATGCGGTCGAGCGCGAGCCGGCCCTCGTCGACCGTGAGCGCGGCGGTGACCACCTCGTGCACCGCCGACGGTGACAGGCCGGCCCGGTCGACGGCGCGGCGCACGCCGGCGATCCGGTCGCGCACCTGCCCGAGGACCGCCGGGCCCCCGACGAACCCGATGCGACGGTGGCCGGCGTCGAGCAGGTGCTGCGCGGCCAGCTCGCCGCCGAGGACGTCGTCGACCGCCACCGAGCAGTGCGTCTCGGCCTCGCGGGTGCGGTCGACGATGACGACCGGGGTGCCGCGGCGCGGCAGCTCGGAGATCAGGGGGTGCGCGGGATCGACCGGTGTCACCATCACGCCCTGCACCCGCTGCTGCTCCAGGCGCCCGAGGTAGGCGGCCTCGCGCTGGGGGTCGTTGCTGGTGTTGCACAGGAACAGCGACAGGTCGGCCGCCTCGGCGGCGTCGCCCATCGCGGCGGCGACGTCGGTGAAGAACGGGTTGCCGGCGTCGAGCATGACGTAGGCCAGCGTCCGGCTGCTGCCTGCACGGAGCTGCCGCGCGGTCTCGTTGCGCACGAAGCCGAGGTCGGCCATCGCGCCCTCGACGCGTTCGCGGGTCGCGTCGCTCACGCGGTCGGGGCGGTTCAGGACGTTGGACACCGTGCCGAGGCTGACCCCCGCGGCAGCCGCCACGTCCTTCACGCTCGCCGCGTGCCCGTTCCTGCGCACCCGCGTCCCCTTCCGGTCGCTCCGCCGGTCAGCGTAAGGGGCACCGCGGTCACGGTGGTGCCGACGTCGTGCCCGTCCCCCACGATCTGCGTTCACTTCCCCGAAACGCTTGACGCTGTGTGCGCCATCACATACTGTCCACCAAGAATTGTAACGTTTCAATCCGGAGGTGGACATGAGCACGAGCCCGTCGAGCACGCCGACGCTCGAGCTGCGCGACGTCGCCAAGTCCTTCGGCCCCGTGGTCGCGCTGAGCTCGGCGAGCCTGTCGGTCGACGCCGGCTCGATCCACGCGCTCGTCGGCGAGAACGGGGCCGGCAAGTCGACGCTGATCAAGGTGGTGGCGGGCGTCCACCGCCGCGACTCCGGCGACTTCCTGCTCGACGGCATCAACGTCGACTTCGGGTCGACGTCGGACTCCAAGTCCGCGGGGATCGCCGTCATCTACCAGGAGCCGACGCTCTTCCCCGACCTCTCGGTCACCGAGAACATCTTCATGGGGCGCCAGCCGCTCACCCGCGGACGCCGCGTCGACCGCGCCGCGATGTACGCCGAGGCCGAGGCGCTTTTCACCCGGCTGGGCGTCGGGCTCGACCCGCGCCGCCCCGCCCAGGGCCTGTCGATCGCCGACCAGCAGATCATCGAGATCGCCAAGGCCATCTCGCTCGACGCGCGCCTGCTGATCATGGACGAGCCCACCGCCGCACTGTCGGGCGTCGAGGTCGACCGGCTGTTCGCCGTCGCCCGCAGCCTGCGCGACGAGGGCCGCGCGCTCGTGTTCATCTCGCACCGCTTCGACGAGGTCTTCGCGCTGTGCGACGTCGTCACCGTGATGCGTGACGGCGAGTACGTCGCCACCAGGTCGATCGCCGAGACGAACGAGGACGAGATCGTCGCGCTGATGGTCGGCCGCGAGGTCGGCGACCTGTTCCCCAAGACCCCGGCCGAGGTGGGCGACGTCGTGCTGTCCGTCGACGGGCTGAGCGCCGTCGGCCAGTTCCACGACGTCAGCTTCGAGGTCCGCGAGGGCGAGATCGTCGGCCTGGCCGGGCTCGTCGGCGCGGGCCGCAGCGAGATCGCCCGCGCCGTCTTCGGCGTCGACGGCTACGACGCCGGCTCGGTGAGGATGAACGGCGCACCCGTCGCGCCGCGGAGCCCGCGGGCCGCGATCGACGCCGGCATGGCCTTCATCCCCGAGGACCGCCGCAAGCAGGGCCTGGTCACCGACGCGTCCGTCGCGCGCAACGTCGCCGGCGTGATCCGCGGTGGCCTGTCCCGTCTCGGCATCCTCACCGAGGGTGCCGAGAGCAGGGCGGCCGGGCCGTGGGCCCAGCGGCTCGAGGTCAAGACCGGCGCGCTCGACATGACCGCCGCGACCATGTCGGGCGGCAACCAGCAGAAGGTCGTCATCGCCAAGTGGCTGGCGACGAACCCCAGGCTGCTGATCATCGACGAGCCCACCCGCGGCATCGACGTCGGCACCAAGTCCGAGGTGCACCGGCTGCTGTCCGAGCTCGCCGGGCAGGGCCTGGCGATCCTGATGATCTCCTCCGAGCTCCCCGAGGTGCTCGGGATGGCCGACCGCGTCCTCGTCGTCTGCGAGGGCCGCCTCACCGCCGACATCGCCCGCGACGACGCCACCCCCGAGACCGTCATGAGGGCCGCGACCACGAGCCTGGAGGCCCAGCGATGAGCGCGACCCAGCAGGGCGCCGACCCGTCGGTGCCCGAGTCCCTCGAGCACCTCGTCGAGCCGAGCCGGCAGTCGTCGACCCGCCGCGTGCTCACCACGGTGCTGCGCTCGCGCGAGCTCGCGATCCTGATCGTGCTGCTGCTGGTCGTCGCGGCCGCCACCGTCGTCACGCCGAGCTTCCTGTTCAGCTCCAACAGCTGGCGCGACCTGCTGCTGACGCCGTCGATCCTGCTGCTGCTCGCCGCGGGCCAGACCGTCGTCGTCATCACCCGCAACGTCGACCTGTCGGTCGGCTCGGTGCTCGGGCTGACGGCGTACCTGACCGGCCGCCTGTTCATCGACACCGGCCTGCCGGTGGTGGCGGTGATCGTCGCGGGCGTCGTCGTCGGCATGCTGCTCGGGCTCGTCAACGGCGTGCTCGTCGCGTTCGGACGGGTGCCCGCGCTCGTCATCACGCTCGGCACCCTCTACATCTACCGAGGCGTCGTGCTCACCTGGGCGGGCAGCGACCGGATCAACGCCGACGACCTGCCGGCGTCCTTCCTGCGGCTCGGCACCCGGTCCGTCCTCAGCATCCCGGTGCTGACGATCATCGCGTTCGTCGTGCTCGCCGCCGTCGGCTACTACCTGTACGCCACCCGCGGTGGTCGCGAGATGTACGCGATCGGCTCCGACCCCGACGCCGCCGTCCTGTACGGCCTGGACGTCCGGCGCCGGGTGCTCGCGGCCTTCGCGCTCAGCGGCGCCCTGGCGGGGCTCGCGGGCGTGCTGTTCGCCGCCCGCTACGGCACCGTCAGCTCGGGCGCCGGCAACGGCATCGAGCTGCAGGCGGTGGCCGCCGTCGTCATCGGTGGCGTCGCGATCTTCGGCGGCAGCGGCACGGTCTCGGGCGCGGCCATCGGCGCGTTCCTGCTCGTCACCATCAACCGCGCGCTGCCCATCGTCGGGATCCCCGACTTCTGGCAGCGGGCCGTCGTCGGCGCGCTGATCATCGGCGCGATCGTGCTCGACCGCGTCCTGGCCAACCGCACCGCACGCAAGCTCACCGAGGCGAGGGAAGAGTCATGAGCCGCACCTACCCCGAGCACGCGCGCCCGCTGTGGCAGCGCCTGCTGGTCACGCGCGAGAGCGCGGTGATCTTCCTGCTGGTGGTCGTCGTCCTGTACTCGATCATCAACGTGCCCTTCTTCGACGGGCCGCTGACGCTCACCTACCTGCTGCTCGACGTCGCCCCGATCCTGCTGATCGCGCTGCCGATGACGATGGTCATCGTCACCGGCGAGATCGACCTGTCGGTGGCGAGCGTCGTGGGCCTGTCGAGCGTCCTGCTCGGCGTGCTGACGCAGGCGGGCGTGCCGTTCGTCGGTGCGGCCGTCGTCGCGCTCGCCGCCGGTGCGGTGTGCGGGGCGTTCAACGGCTTCCTGATCGCCTACGTCGGGCTGCCCTCGCTGGCGGTGACGATCGGCACGCTCGCGCTGTTCCGCGGCCTGGCCGTCGGCCTGCTCGGCACCACCGCCGTCACCGAGTTCCCCCAGACGTGGACCGACCTGGCCAAGGCCACCATCGGCACCACCGGCGTCCCCGTCGTCGTGATCCCGATCGTGGTGCTCGGGGTCGTGTTCGGCCTGCTGCTCCAGTACTCCTCGTTCGGCCGCGGCATCTACGACATCGGGCTCAACGACGAGGCGGCGCGCTTCACCGGCGTCGACGTCCAGCGCTCCAAGTTCGTCGTGTTCGTCCTCACCGGCCTGGTGTCGGCGTTCGCGGGCATCTTCTTCACGCTCCGCTTCGGCAGCGCCCGCGGCGACAACGCCACCGGGCTCGAGCTGCAGGTGATCGCGGCGGTGCTCCTCGGCGGCGTCTCGATCTTCGGCGGACGCGGCAAGCTCCCCGGCGTGATCGCCGGGGTGCTCCTCATCGGCGTGATCGCGAGCGCCCTGCGCCTGCAGGGCGTCACGGTCAACGTCATCAACATCATCATCGGGCTGCTCCTCGTGGCCTCGGTGATGTCCACCAGCGTCCTGGAGGCGGTCTCACGACTGCGCTCCCGGTCGAACCGGCGGGCCGCAGGCCCCACACGTGCGCCAGCGGTTGGCGCCGGTACCCAGGGAAGGCACACTCCATGAAGATCCACACCAGGCGGGTCACCGCGCTCGCGGCGCTCACGCTCAGCGCCGCCATGGTCCTCACCGCGTGCGGTGGCGGCAGCGACGACTCGGGCTCCGGCTCGGGCGGTGGCGGCGGCGACACCACGGTGACGTTCCTGCCCAAGAACCTCGGCAACCCCTACTTCGAGGCCTCGGACGCCGGCGGCAAGAAGGCCGTCGAGGAGTTCGGCGGCACGTTCGACGAGGTCGGCCCGCAGGAGGCCACGCCCGACGCGCAGGTGCAGTACATCAACACGGTCGCGCAGCAGGGCATCAAGGCGCTCGTGCTCTCGGCCAACGACCCCAAGGCCGTCGGCGACGCCCTCGACGAGGCGCGCAGCGCCGGCACCAAGGTCGTCACCTTCGACTCCGACACCGAGCCGCAGTACCGCGACGCCTTCGTGAACCAGGCCACGGCCGAGGGCATCGCCAAGGCGCAGGTCGACCTGATCTCCGAGCAGATCGGCGACTCGGGCAAGATCGCCATCCTCTCGGCGGCGGCCAACGCGACGAACCAGAACACCTGGATCGAGCTGATGAAGAAGGACCTCGCGGCCAACCACCCGAACATCGAGCTCGTCGACACCGTCTACGGCAACGACGACGACCAGGAGTCGTTCGACAAGACCGCGGCCCTGCTGCAGTCCAACCCCGACCTCAAGGGCATCGTCTCGCCGACCACCGTCGGCATCGCCGCGGCGGCGCGCTACCTGTCGGACTCGGACTTCAAGGGCAAGGTCCAGCTGACCGGCCTCGGCACGCCGAACCAGATGCGCGAGTACGTCAAGGACGGCACCGTCAAGGGCTTCGCGCTGTGGAACCCCGAGGAGCTCGGCTACCTCGCCGCCTTCACCGCGCAGGCGCTCGTCGACGGCACCATCACCGGCAAGGAGGGTGACAAGTTCACCGCCGGCGACCTCGGTGAGTACACCGTCGGGGCCGACGGCGAGGTCGTGCTCGGCGACCCCACCGTGTTCAACGCCGACAACATCGACGACTTCAACTTCTGAGTCGCACCCCCTCTCGCGCCGGCCGGCGGTCATCGGCCGCCGGCCGGCGCGCTCCACCCCCTCCATCCCAGCCCTCCCCCTCCCCGAAGGCGGTCCGTCATGCCTCGCGTCTGCTTCCAGCTGCAGGTCAGGCCCGACCGCCTCGAGGAGTACAAGCAGCGGCACGCCGCCGTCTGGCCCGAGATGCTCCACGCGCTCGAGGCCACCGGCTGGCACAACTACTCCCTGTTCCTGCGGCCCGACGGCCTGCTGATCGGCTACCTCGAGACCCCGTCGCTCGAGGCCGCGCAGGCCGGCATGGCCGCCACCGAGGTCAACGCCCGGTGGCAGGCCGAGATGGCCGAGCTCTTCGTCGACCTCGGGGACGACGCGCCCGACACCGGCTTCCTGCAGCTCGAGGAGGTCTTCCACCTGGAGGACCAGATCGCGCTCCACCCACGAGAAGTGATGTGAGATGACCACCACCTTCGACTCGATCAGCCACCGGCTCGAGGCCCTCGCCATCGAGGTGCCGTCCTGGGCCTACGGGAACTCCGGCACCCGCTTCAAGGTGTTCGGCAGCCCCGGAACCCCGCGCGACGTGCGCGAGAAGATCGCCGACGCCGCGACCGTCCACCGGTTCACCGGCCTGGCGCCGACCGTCGCCCTGCACATCCCGTGGGACGAGGTCGACGACTTCGACGACCTGCGCGGGTACGCCGAGGACCACGGCGTCGCGCTCGGCACCGTCAACTCCAACACGTTCCAGGACGACGACTACAAGCTCGGCAGCCTGACCAACGCCGACCCCGCCATCCGGCGCAAGGCCGTCGAGCACAACCTGCACTGCATCGACGTGATGGACCAGACCGGCTCGCGCGACCTGAAGATCTGGCTCGCCGACGGCTCGAACTACCCCGGCCAGGCCGACTTCCGCGCCCGCCAGGACTGGCTCGCCGAGAGCCTGCGCACGATCTACGACCGCCTCGGCGACGACCAGCGCCTCGTGCTCGAGTACAAGTTCTTCGAGCCGGCGTTCTACCACACCGACGTCCCCGACTGGGGCACGTCGTACGTCCAGGTGAGCGCGCTCGGCCCCAAGGCCACGGTCTGCCTCGACACCGGCCACCACGCGCCGGGCACCAACATCGAGTTCATCGTCGCGCAGCTGCTGCGCCTCGGCCGGCTCGGCTCGTTCGACTTCAACAGCCGCTTCTACGCCGACGACGACCTCATCGTCGGTGCCGCCGACCCGTTCCAGCTCTTCCGCATCGTCGTCGAGGTGATCCGCGGCGGCGGCTTCGGCCCGGGCAGCGACGTCGCGCTGATGCTCGACCAGTGCCACAACATCGAGAAGAAGATCCCCGGGCAGATCCGCTCGGTGCTCAACGTCCAGGAGATGACGGCCCGCGCGCTGCTGCTCGACACCGAGGCGCTCGACGTCGCCCGCCGCGAGGGCGACGTCCTCGGCGCGCACGACGTCTTCAACGACGCCTTCTACACCGACGTCCGGGGCGACCTCGCCGCGTGGCGCGAGAGCCGCGGGGTGCCCGCGGACCCGATGCGGGCCTACCTCGCGAGCGGCTACCAGGAGCAGATCGAGGCGGACCGCGTCGGCGGCTCGCAGGCAGGATGGAACTGAACCCATGACCAGCACCCCCGCAGAGCTGATCGCGCGGTCGAACCGCCTCGGCGCCGACCCCAAGAACACCAACTACGCCGGCGGCAACACGTCGGCCAAGGGCACCGAGACCGACCCGGTGACCTCCGAGCCCGTCGAGCTGCTCTGGGTCAAGGGCTCGGGCGGCGACCTCGGCACCCTGACCGAGTCCGGCCTGGCCGTGCTCCGCCTGGACCGCCTGCGCGCGCTCGTCGACGTCTACCCCGGCGTCGAGCGGGAGGACGAGATGGTGGCCGCGTTCGACTACTGCCTGCACGGCAAGGGCGGTGCCGCCCCGTCGATCGACACCGCGATGCACGGCCTGGTGGACGCGCCGCACGTCGACCACCTGCACCCCGACTCCGGCATCGCGATCGCGACGGCCGCCGACGGCCGCGAGCTGACGCGGGCGATCTTCGGCGACAAGGTGGCGTGGGTCGACTGGCGCCGTCCGGGCTTCCAGCTCGGCCTCGACATCGCCGAGATCAAGGCGAAGAACCCCGACGCGATCGGCTGCATCCTCGGCGGCCACGGCATCACCGCCTGGGGCGACACCAGCGAGCAGGCCGAGCAGGCGTCGCTGTGGATCATCGACACCGCCGCCGCGTACATCGCCGAGCACAGCAGCGCCGAGCCCTTCGGCCCCGCGCTCGACGGCTACGCCGCGCTGCCCGAGGCCGAGCGCCGCAGCAAGGCCGCGGCGCTCGTCGCGACGGCGCGCTCGATCGCGTCGCAGGACAAGCCGATGGTCGGTCACTTCACCGACTCGGACGTGGTGCTCGATTTCCTGGCGTCGTCCGAGCACCCCCGACTGGCGGCGCTGGGCACGTCCTGCCCCGACCACTTCCTGCGCACCAAGGTCAAGCCGCTCGTGCTCGACCTGCCCGCGGACGCGTCCGTCGAGGACTCGATCGCGCGCCTGCGCGAGCTGCACGCGGCGTACCGCGAGGACTACGCCGGCTACTACGACCGGCACGCGACGCCCGACAGCCCCGCGATGCGCGGCGCGGACCCGCTGATCGTGCTGGTGCCCGGCGTCGGCATGTTCAGCTTCGGCAAGGACAAGCAGACCGCCCGGGTCGCCGGCGAGTTCTACGTCAACGCGATCAACGTGATGCGCGGCGCGGAGGGCCTGTCGACGTACGCGCCCATCGACGAGTCGGAGAAGTTCCGGATCGAGTACTGGGCGCTGGAGGAGGCCAAGCTGCAGCGGATGCCCCAGGCCAAGCCGCTCGCCACGCGCATCGCGCTCGTGACGGGCGCCGCGTCGGGCATCGGCAAGGCCATCGCGGTCAAGCTCGCCGCCGAGGGCGCCGTCGTCGCGATCGCCGACCTGGACCTCGCCAAGGCGCAGGCCGCGGCAGCCGAGATCGGCGGCCCGGACGTCGCCGTCGGCGTGCAGGCCGACGTCAGCGACGAGGACCAGGTGCGCGCGGCCGTCGAGGAGACGCTGCTCGCGTTCGGCGGGCTCGACCTCGTCGTCAACAACGCGGGGCTGTCGCTCAGCAAGTCGCTGCTCGAGACCACCGTGGCGGACTGGGACCTGCAGCACGCCGTCATGGCCAAGGGCTCGTTCCTCGTCGCCCGCACCGCGGCCAGGGTGCTCATCGAGCAGGGTCTCGGCGGCGACATCGTCTACATCTCCAGCAAGAACTCGGTCTTCGCCGGGCCCAACAACATCGCGTACTCCGCGGTGAAGGCCGACCAGGCCCACCAGGTGCGGCTGCTGGCCGCCGAGCTGGGCGAGCACGGCGTCAAGGTCAACGGCATCAACCCCGACGGCGTGGTGCGCGGCTCGGGCATCTTCGCCGGCGGCTGGGGCGCCAACCGCGCCGCCGTCTACGGCGTGGAGGAGAAGGACCTGGGTGCCTTCTACGCCCAGCGCACGCTGCTCAAGCGCGAGGTGCTGCCCGAGCACGTCGCCAACGGCGTCTACGCCCTGGTGGGCCCCGACCTGACCCAGACCACCGGCCTGCACGTGCCGGTGGACTCGGGCGTGGCCGCGGCGTTCCTGCGCTGACGATGACCGACGTCCTGCGGCTGGCGGCCGTCGACCTCGGCGCGACCAGCGGTCGCGTCATGGTCGGCACCGTCGGCGACGGCCGGCTCGAGCTCGACGAGGTGCACCGCTTCGCCAACGGACCGGTCACCGCCGACGACGGGTCGCTGCACTGGGACGTCGGGCGGCTGTGGTCCGAGGTGCTCGTCGGCCTCGGCCGCGCGGGCCTGGTCGACGCCGTCGGCGTCGACTCGTGGGCCGTCGACTACGGCCTGCTCGACTCCGACGGCGAGCTGCTCGGGCAGCCGTTCAGCCACCGCGACCCCCGCACCGACGGGGTCCGGGAGCGGGTGGCGAAGGAGCTGGGGGAGGAGCGGCTGTACGCCACCACCGGCCTGCAGCAGCTGGGCTTCAACACGATCTACCAGCTGGCCACCGAGGAGTCGTTCGACGACGTCGGGACCCTGCTGCTCGTCCCCGACCTGCTCGGTCGGTGGCTGACCGGCGAGACCGTCGCGGAGTCGACCAACGCGTCCACCACGCAGCTGCTCGACGTGACCACCCGCCGCTGGGCGGTCGACCTGGCCGAGGCCGTGGGGGTGCCGCCGCGCGTGCTGCCGCCGCTCGTCGAGCCGGGCGACGTCGTGGGCACGCTGCTGCCGTCGGTGGCCGAGGCCACCGGGCTGCCGGCGACCACCCCCGTCGTCGCCGTGGGCTCGCACGACACCGCGTCGGCCGTCGTGGGCGTGCCGCTCGACCCGGCCGTGCCCGCAGCCTTCATCTCGTCGGGCACCTGGTCGCTCGTCGGCATCGAGCTGGACGCGCCGGTGCTCACCGACGCCGCCCGCGAGGCCGACTTCACCAACGAGGGCGGCGTCGACCGCACCGTCCGGTTCCTGCGCAACGTGATGGGCCTGTGGGTGCTGAGCGAGACGCTGCGGGCCTGGGGACGCGACGACCTCGGTGCGCTGCTCGACCAGGCCGCGGCGGCGCCGGCGTTCGGTCCTGTGGTCGACGTCGACGGTCCCGCGTTCCTCGCGCCCGGCGACATGCCGGCGCGCATCGCCGACGCGTGCCGCGCGTCCGGCCAGGCGCCTCCGGAGACTCCCGGGTCGGTGGTGCGCTGCGTCCTGGAGAGCCTGGCACTGGCGTACCGCCGCAACGTCCGGCTCGCCGCGCGGCTCAGCGGCCGCGACGTCGAGGTCGTGCACGTCGTGGGCGGCGGGTCGCAGAACGCGCTGCTGTGCCAGATGACGGCCGACGCGTGCGGCGTCCCCGTGCTCGCCGGGCCGGTCGAGGCCGCGGCGCTGGGCAACGTCCTGGTCCAGGCCCGGACGCTCGGTGCCGACCTGCCCGACCTCGCCGCGATGCGGGCGCTCGTCGCGTCCACCCACCGCCTCCGCCGGTACGAGCCGGCGGGCACGGGTGTGCACTGGGACGAGCTGGAGACCACACTGGCCGGACGACGAGAGGAGCGCACATGAGGGTCGCCCTGATGGTCACCTGCATCAACGACGCGATGTTCCCCGGCACGGGGCAGGCGGTCGTGAGGCTGCTGCGCCGGCTCGGCGTGGACGTCGACTTCCCGGCCGGCCAGGCCTGCTGCGGCCAGCCGATGGTCAACACCGGCTACCTCGACGAGGCCGTGCCGGTCGTGCGCGGCTACGCCGACGCGTTCGCCGGGTACGACGCGATCGTGACGCCGTCCGGCTCCTGCGCGGGCTCGGCCCGTCACCAGCACTCGATCGTCGCCCGCCGCTCGGGCGATCCCGCGCTCCAGGCGGCCGTCGCCGAGCTGTCGCCCAAGGTCTACGAGCTGTCGGAGTTCCTCGTCGACGTGCTGGGCGTGACCGACGTGGGCGCCTACTTCCCGCACACCGTCACCTACCACCCCACGTGCCACTCGCTGCGGATGCTGGGCGTCGGCGACCGTCCCACGCAGCTGCTGTCGAAGGTGCGCGGGCTGCGGCTCGTGGAGCTGCCCGGCGCCGACCAGTGCTGCGGCTTCGGCGGGACGTTCGCGGTCAAGAACGCCGACACGTCGGTGGCGATGGGCTCGGACAAGGCGCGCCTGGTGCAGGGCACCGGCGCCGAGGTGCTCGTCGCGGGCGACAACTCGTGCCTGATGCACGTGGGCGGCCTGCTCTCGCGGCAGCGCTCACGCGTCCGCACGATGCACCTGGCCGAGATCCTGGCGGCCACCGAGGACGACCCCGCGACGCCCGACCCGGGCGCGCACCCCGTCGACGCCCGGAGGGCCGGCTGATGAGCCACACGTTCGTCGGCATGCCGCCGTTCCCGACCGCGGCCCGCGAGGCCCTCGCCGACACCCAGCTGCGCGCCAACCTCGCGCACGCGACGTCGACGATCCGCGACAAGCGGCTCAAGGTCGTCGCCGAGGTGGACGACTGGGAGGAGCTGCGCCTGGCCGGCGCGGCGATCAAGGACAACACGCTGATGCACCTCGACGAGCACCTCGTGCTGCTCGAGGAGCGGCTCACGGCCAACGGCGTGACCGTGCACTGGGCCAACGACGCCGCCGAGGCGTGCGCGATCGTCGCGTCGGTCGCCCGGAGCCACGGCGTCGACGAGGTCGTGAAGATCAAGTCGATGGCCACCCAGGAGATCGAGCTCAACGAGGCCCTCGAGGCCGAGGGCATCGCCGCCTGGGAGACCGACCTCGCCGAGCTCATCGTGCAGCTCGGCGACGACCTGCCCAGCCACATCCTGGTGCCCGCGATCCACCGCAACCGCGCCGAGATCCGCGAGATCTTCCGCCGCGAGATGGCCGGGGCGGGCCGACCGGCACCCGACGACCTGTCCGACGAGCCCGCCCGCCTGGCCGAGGCGGCGCGCCTGCACCTGCGCGAGAAGTTCCTGCGCGCCAAGGTCGCGATCTCGGGCGCCAACTTCGCCGTCGCGGACTCCGGCACGCTGGTCGTGGTGGAGTCCGAGGGCAACGGACGCATGTGCCTGACGCTGCCCGAGGTGCTGGTCTCGGTGGTGGGCATCGAGAAGGTGGTGCCCACCTGGAGCGACCTCGACGCGTTCCTGCAGCTGCTGCCGCGCTCGTCCACCGGCGAGCGGATGAACCCGTACACGTCCACCTGGTCCGGCGTGACCCCCGGTGACGGACCGCAGGAGATGCACGTCGTCCTGCTCGACAACGGACGCACGCGTGCGCTGGCCGACGAGGTCGGCCGTCAGGCGCTGCGCTGCATCCGGTGCTCGGCGTGCCTCAACGTGTGCCCGGTCTACGAGCGCACCGGTGGCCACGCCTACGGCTCGGTGTACCCCGGCCCCATCGGGGCGATCCTCAACCCGCTGCTCAAGGGCGTCGGCGTGGACGAGCAGACCGACTCGCTGCCGTACGCGTCGTCGCTGTGCGGCGCGTGCTTCGACGCCTGCCCGGTCCGCATCGACATCCCCTCGGTGCTGGTCGACCTGCGCGCCAAGGTGGTCGACGCGCACCGCGGCGGCGTACCGAAGGCGGAGGCGGTCGCGATGAAGGGCGCCGCGATGACGCTGTCGTCCGGTGCCCGTCTCGGCGCGGCCGAGCAGGTGTCGGGCCTGGCCGGACGGTTCTTCGACCGCAAGGGCTCGAAGGGACGGCGCGCCGGCGGCGGCCGTCACGTGCTCTCCCACCTGCCCGGCCCCGGCGGCAAGTGGACGGGCGCCCGCGACATGCCCACGCCGCCGGCCGAGTCGTTCCGGCACTGGTGGCGCCGCACCGACGGCGGGACGCGCCCGTGAGCGCCCGCGACGACGTCCTGCGCCGCGTGCGGAGCGCGCTCGCGCAGGCCGACACGTCCCCGGTGACGGTGCCGCGCGGCTACCGCCAGGGCACCGTCGGCGACGTCGACCTGTTCGTCGAGCGGGTGGAGGACTACAAGGCCGTCGTCGTGCGCTGCTCGGCCGACGAGGTGGAGGCCCGGATCGCCGAGGCGCTGCCCGACGGCGCCCGCGTCGTCGTCCCGCCCGGTCTGCCCTGGCACGTCGAGGGAGCCGAGGAGGACCACGGCCTGACGTCCACCGAGCTCGACGACGTGGCCGCCGTGGTCACCGGCGCCACGTGCGGCATCGCGGTGACCGGCACGATCGTGCTGTCGCACGGGCCGGGGGAGGGCCGCCGCGTGGCGACCCTCGTCCCCGACCTGCACGTGTGCGTGGTGCGGGCCGACCAGGTGGTGGCCGACGTCCCCGACGCGGTCGCGACCCTCGACCCGTCCCGCCCGCAGACCTGGATCAGCGGGCCGTCCGCCACCAGCGACATCGAGCTGAACCGGGTGGAGGGCGTCCACGGCCCCCGCACCCTGCACGTCGTCGTCGTCGGCTAGCCGCGGACCCTCGGGCGACCGGGGGCGAAGAGGGCGGCGACGGCGGCCACGGCCACGGACGCCGCGCCGACGAGGAGGGCCGGGCCGATCGCGCCGTCGTAGCCGGTCGGCGTGAAGGAGCCGTCCTTCGCCAGGAAGACCGCGGTGAGCAGGGCGACGCCGAGGGCGATGCCGAACTCGCGGATCGTGGCGTTGGCCGAGCTGGCGACCGCGAAGTCGTCCTCGGAGATCCGGTCGAGCACGGCGATCGCACTGGGGGCGAACGTCAGGCCCATGCCCACGCCGGCCATCACGAAGGCGGGGACCAGCGAGCCGTAGGAGCTCGCGGACTCCGTCAGCGCCGCCATCCAGACCAGCGACCCGGTCTGCAGCACCAGGCCGGTGACGAGCAGCGCCCGGATGCCGACGCGCGGCGCCAGCATCCCGGCGATCGGGGCGACGACCATCGGTGCGGCGGTCCACGGCAGGGTGCGCAGGCCCGCCTCGAAGGGCGAGTACCCCATGACGACCTGCAGGTTCTGCGCCAGCAGGAACACGGCGCCGAACATGCCGAGCGTGAAGGTCAGGCCCACGACGTTGGCGACGCTGAACCCGCGCGAGGCGAACAGCCGCAGCGGCAGCACGGCGTCGACCCGATGCGAGGCGTGCCGGACGAACAGCGGCACCATGACGGCGGCGGCCACCAGCGGCAGCAGCACCTGCGGCGAGCCCCAGCCGTCGTCGTTGCCGTGCACGATGCCCCAGACGCCGAGGAACACCGCTCCGCCGAGCAGCACCGTGCCGCGCAGGTCGAGACGACGACGCGCGCCGTGGGACTCCTCCAGGGCCAGACGGGCGAGCGGCAGCGCCACGACGGCGACGGGCACGTTGAGCCAGAAGATCGCCTGCCACGAGATGCCGTCGACGACGGCCCCGCCGACGACCGGGCCGAGCGCGACGCCGAGGCCGGACACCGCGCCCCAGACGCCGATGGCCGCGGCGCGGCGCGCCTCGGGCACGGCGGCCGCCAGCAGCGTCAGCGACAGCGGCATCAGCGCCGCGGCGCCGAGACCCTGCAGGGCGCGGGCGACGATCAGCTGCTCGGGGCCGCTCGACAGCGCCGCACCGATGGAGGCGATGGTGAACAGCGCGATGCCGGCGAGGAAGACGCGTCGCCGTCCGAGCCGGTCGCCGAGGCTCGACGCGGTGAGCATGAACGTCGCGAAGGTCAGCGTGTACGCGTTGACGAACCACTGCAGCTGGCCGACCGAGGCGGACAGGTCGGCGCTGACGACGGGCAGCGCGCTCGTCATCACCAGGTTGTCGAGGGTGGCCATGAACATCGGCAGCGAGGCCGCGACGAGCACGAGCCAGGTGGGTGGACGACGTCGCGGCGTCGCCCCCGCGTCGGGGCGGGCGGGTGAGGTGACGGTCATGGTCGCTCCAGGTGAGGCGCCGGGGTGGCGAGGACTGCAAGAAGGCATCGGATGATTACTTAAGGGGACGTTAAGTAATGAACTGATAACCTGTCAAGCGTGAGTCCGTCAGCGAGCCCGGAGAAGACCACCCGCATGGGTGCGGCGGACCGACGCGCGCTCGTCCTCGCGGCCGCCACCCGCGCCTTCGCCCAGGACGGGTACGCCGGCACCAGCACCGACGCGATCGCCCGCGAGGCGTCGGTGTCGCAGCCGTACGTCGTGCGGATCTTCGGCAGCAAGCTCGACCTGTTCCTCGAGGTGCTCGACGGTGCCGCCGAGCGCATCCGGGCCGCGTTCGAGGCCGAGGTCGCCCGGGCGCCGTTCGACCCCGACGACCAGGAGGACTGGGGTCGGCTGGGGGCGGTCTACTCCGGGCTCCTCACCGACCGCGACCACCTGCTCGTGCTCATGCACGGCTTCACCGCGTCCGCCGTGCCCGAGATCGGTCGGCACGCCCGTCGGGCGATGGGACGCATCCACCGCGACCTGACCGCGACCGGCGCCACCCAGGACCAGGTCCGCGCGTTCATCGCCCACGGGATGCTGCTCAACGTGATGATCGCGATCGAGGCCCCCCAGCACGTCGGCGAGGACGCCGACGTCGACGCGCTCAGCGCCTGCGCGTTCGACGGCAACCTCGACGCGGAGCTGTTCGGCGCCTGAGGCGCACCGGTGGTCCACGTCACGGGCGGGGCGGGGTGTGACCTGCGCCCTGACGGTTGTGTGCCGTCAGCAACTACCGTGGGGTCTTCCCCCGTCACCCCTGCTCCGAGGAGACCCGTGCGCCGCCGGTCCTACCGCACCACGTTCGCCGTCCTCACCGTGTCGGTGATGTCGTACGCGCTGGTCCAGTCCATGACGGTGCCGACGCTGCCGCTGCTGCAGACCGAGCTGGGCACCACCCAGAGCGCGGTCACCTGGGTGCTCACCGCACAGCTGCTCGCCGCCGCGATCTCCACGCCGATCCTCGGTCGGGTCGGCGACGCCGTCGGCAAGAACCGGATGCTCGTCGTCGCCGTGGGCGCGCTCGCCGTCGGGTCGGTCGTGGCCGCGCTCGCGACGCACATCGGCGTCCTGATCGGCGCCCGCGTCATCCAGGGCGTCGGCGGCGGCGTGATCCCGCTGGCCTTCGGCATCATCCGCGACGAGGTGCCCGAGAAGCACCGCTCGATGGCGATCAGCGTGGTCTCCTCGCTGCTGGCCGTGGGGTTCGGCATCGGCATCGTCGTCGCCGGCCCCATCCTCGACGTGCTCGGCTTCCACTGGCTCTTCGTGCTCCCCGCGATCGTGGCCACCCTCGCGGCCGTGGCCGCGTTCGTGCTCGTCCCCGAGTCGCCGGTGCGCACCCCCGGCGGCGTCAGCCTGCTGCCCGCGGTGCTGCTCGCGGGGTGGCTGTCGAGCTTCCTGCTCGCCGTCAGCCAGGGTCCGGCCTGGGGCTGGACGTCGCCCGGCGTGCTGGGCCTGCTCGTCGCCGCGGTGGTGCTGACGCTCGCCTGGGTGCGCTCGGAGCAGCGTGCCCGCGTCCCGGTCGTCGACCTGACGATGATGCGTCGTCGCCCGGTCTGGGCCGCCAACCTCGTGGCGCTGCTGGTGGGCGTCTCGATGTACGCCTCGTTCGGCTTCGTCCCCCAGCTCGTGCAGACCCCGTCCGCGTCGGGCTGGGGCCTCGGCGCCACCGTGACGCAGGCCGGCCTGGTCATGCTGCCGAGCGCCGCCGCCACCTTCGTGGCCGGTCTCGTCGCCACCCCGCTGGCCCGCCTGTTCGGGCCGAAGCCGATGGTCATCGCCTCGTGCATGATCGGCGCGGTCGGCCTGCTGTCCACCGCGCTGGTCCACGACACGCTCGTGCAGACCGCGATCGGCGCGGGCATCGCCAGCGTCGGCGTGGGTCTGGTCTTCGCGCTGCTCGCCAACCTCGTCGTGGCGGCCGTCCCGGCCGAGCAGACCGGCGTCGCGAGCGGCATGAACGCCAACGTGCGCACCATCGGCGGAGCGGTCGGCTCGGCGATGGCCACGAGCATCGTCACCGCCCAGGTGCTGCCGAACGGACTCACCGCCGAGATCGGCTACACCGTGACGTTCGTCGTGCTCGCGGTCGTCATGGCGTCGGCCGGGCTCGCCGGGTTCCTGGTGCCGGGCGCCGCCGCCGACCGGGCCGCGGCGCAGGCAGCGGCCCGCGTCGACGAGCCCGCGCGCCCCACCGAGGACGTCGCGGCCTGATCCTCAGCCGGCCGTGACGAGCCGGTGCCGCGCGAGCCAGTCGTCGAGCCGCGCGTACGCGGCCTCACGGGGCTCGGCGAGCGACAGGAACACGTCGTGGCGCGCGTCGGCGATCGGCACGACGGTGGTCTCGCCGCCGAGGCAGCCGGCCCAGCGGGCGATCTGGCGCACGTCGAGGACGGTGTCGGCGCGGTCGCTCTCGTCGCTGTAGCGCGAGGAGTAGTGCGTCTTGTCCGAGCGCAGCACCAGGGACGGCACGCCCACGTCGAGCCCGCGGTGCAGGCGCGCGTGGCCGCGGCGGACGGCGTTCAGCCAGCCGACCGTCACCGGGAAGCCCTCGAGGGGCTTGAGGGCGACGTCGAAGTCCCACTCGCCGGTGCCGCTGGTGTGCAGCGTCGGGCCGTAGAGGCTCTCGGGCAGGTCGAGGGCACGCAGCGGCGTGACGCGGGCGACGCCCTGCAGCGCGAACGTGACCGGTCCGCGCATGACGGGCTTGCCCTGCAGGTCGAACCACGGGCTGTTCAGCACCAGCCCCGCGACGGGGGCGGTGCGCCCGGCGCGGCGGCGTCGGTCGAGCCAGAGCGGGAGGATCAGCCCACCGGTCGAGTGCGCCATCGCCGTCACCGGCAGGTCCGGGTGCTCGGCCGCGACGATCGCCAGGGACGCGTCGAGCTCGGCGTCGTACTGCTCGAGGTCGGACGTGTAGTGGGCGGTCTGCCCGGGGCGACGCGCGCGTCCGCACTTGCGCAGGTCGAGCGCGTAGAACCCCAGGCCGCGCGCGGCGCAGAAGTCGGCCAGGGCGGTCTGGAAGAAGTAGTCCGAGAAGCCGTGGACGTAGAGCACCGCCCCGTCGACGGCCTCGCCGTCGCGCGGGGTGCGGCGCACCAGGACGGCGGCGACGTCGCCCTCGCCGTCGGGGTCGGCGCCCAGCTCGATCGTGTGCTGCTCGTAGCCGTCGCCGAGGACGTCGGGCTCCCAGGTGGTGGTGCGGGTCATGGGTCCATCATCGTGCACCGGCCACCGGTCGCGCTTGACCCCCGACGACAACGGCTTGACCGGGGACGACAGGTGGTTCACGCGTGCGTGACCCTCAGGACCCTTGCCTGGCGGGCGGACCGACCTACTGTGTTGACGTGAGCGAGACCGTCACCCCACCGATGCCCGCGATCGTGCTCGTCTCCGGCGAGCACGGCGACCACCTGCGCGAGGCGTTCGCGCGCTACGAGCGTGAGTACGACCTGCACGTCGCCCGGTCCAGCCAGGAGGCGATGGACGTCACCGCCGCCGTCCGCGCGGCCGGCGGCACCGTCTGCCTCTACGTCTCGGACTCCCGGCTCCCCGACGACCACGTGCTGCGCGCGATCGGGCGCTGGCGGGCCGAGGTGCCCACGGCGCGCCGGATGATCGCCGCCCACTTCGACCACTTCGTCGCCGACGCCCCCGGGCTGCGCGAGGCGATGGCCAAGGGCAAGTACGACGCCTACCTGCTGATGCCGCGCGGCGTGCGCGACGAGGAGTTCCACCACGCCCTGACCGACCTGCTGTCGGACTGGGGCTCGACGGTCCCCGACCCCGAGGTGGTGTCGGTCAAGATCGTCTCCCCGGTGCGCGACGCGCTGACGCTCGCCATCGGCGACTACCTGTCGCGGATGGGCATGCCGAGCCGGGTCTACGACCCCGAGAGCGACGTCGGCCGCCACATGCGCGAGCTGCACGGCCTCGTCGACGCCTCCTACCCGCTGGTGTTCGCGCACGGACGGACGCCGGTCGCCGCCACGTCGGTGCGCGACGTGGCGGTGTCGATCTACGGACGTCCCGACGAGATCGAGGTGGACGACGTCGTCGACCTCGCCGTCGTCGGCGCCGGCCCGGCCGGGCTCGCCGCGGCGGTCTACGGCGCGTCCGAGGGGTTGTCGACGGTGGTGCTCGAGGCCGAGGCCATCGGCGGCCAGGCCGGCACCAGCTCGATGATCCGCAACTACCTGGGCTTCCCGCGCGGCATCTCGGGCATGCGGCTGTCCCAGCGGGCGCGCAACCAGGCGCTGCGGTTCGGCACCCGGTTCTTCACCGGCTGGACCGTCGACTCGCTCGTGCCCGGCGGCGACGGCGAGCCGCACGTCCTGCACACCGCGGGCGGCGAGCTGCGGGCGCGCGCGGTGATCGTCTCGACGGGCGTCGCGTACCGCAAGCTCGGCGTGGCCCCGCTGGAGGACCTCGTCGGCGCGGGCGTCAACTACGGTGCCGCGCTCACCGCCGCCCGCGAGATGGACGGCGCCGACGTCTTCGTGGTCGGCGGTGGCAACTCGGCGGGACAGGCGGCCGTCCACCTGGCGCGGTCCGCGCGGTCGGTGACGATCGTGGTCCGGCGCCCGTCGCTGGAGGAGACGATGTCGTCGTACCTGGTGGAGGAGATCCGCTGGAGCCCGCGCATCGAGGTGCGCACGTGCACCCGCGTGGTCGACGGCGGCGGCTCCCCGCGCCTGGAGCACCTGGTGCTCGAGGACGTGCGCGACGGCAGCGTCGAGAAGGTCGCGGCCCAGGGGCTGTTCCTGCTCCTCGGCGCCGAGCCGCACTGCGACTGGCTGCCCTCGTCGCTGGCCCGCGACGAGCGGGGGTTCGTCCTCACCGGCCGCGACGTGCCGCAGGACCGCTGGACCGACGGCCGTCCGCCGGCCAACCTCGCCACGACCGTCCCCGGCGTCTTCGCCGTCGGCGACATCCGCGCCGGGTCGATGAAGCGCGTCGCCGCGGCCAGCGGCGAGGGGGCGTCGGCGGTGCCGCTCGTCCACGCCCACCTGGCGCCCGCCCCCGACTGATCCGGGCGGGCGCCGTGGACCGCCCTCGTAGGCTCGGCGGGGTGAGGCGATCCTGGGGCACCGTGACGGCCGGCGCGGCGGCGTGCGCGCTGCTCGCGGCCTGCGCGCCCGCCGAGCGCGAGGTGGCCCGCGACGAGGTGCCGGCCCCGTCGGCCACCACCACCGCGCCGACGACACCGCCCACGACGGCGCCGCCGACCACGCCCGCGACCACCGCCGCACCCGCCGTCGCCGGTCCCGTCCCGAGCGACGGCGCACCCGCCCGCGCGCGGATCCGCGTGAGGTCGGCCGGTGTCGACGACCTCGTCGTCGTGCCCTACGAGGGCCGCACCGACGACGCCGTCGGCACGAGGATCCAGGACGGCGGCGTGGCGGCCAGCCCGCACGGACCCGAGGGTGGCGTCGGCCCCGGCGGCATCGGCAACTACCAGGTGACCGCGCACCGGCTCTCGTCCACCAAGGCGTTCCTCGACCTGCCCGACACCGACGTGGGCGACCAGGTCGCCGTCGAGTCCGGCGGCACCACCTACGTCTACCGGATCACCGAGACGCGCAGGACCTCGTTCCGCAGCCCCGCGTCGCTGGCCGCCCAGCGTGCGGCCGTGCCCGGCCGTCCGGGCGTCGAGCCCACCCGGGCGATGATCACGCTGTCGACCTGCGCCACCCCCGAGGACCACGCCGAGGGCAACTACTGGTCCGACGAGTTCAAGAACCCCGAGCACCGCATCGACAAGATCGGCGTCCTCGTCCGCACCACCCCCGCCTGACGCCCCACCCGCCGGCCCCGCGCGTCGAGGTCCGAGTCGTGCAACGCATCACGTGCTGATGCGTTGCACGACCCGGACCTCGGCGGGGGCCGGGTGGCGTGCCGGGTGCTAGGCGTCGCCGCCCGCGTTGCCGGTGGTGCCGGCGTTGACGTCGAGCAGGCGGTACTTCTCGGCGGCCTGGCGGGGGGCCGACGCGTCGACCTTGCCCTCGGCGACCAGCTCCTGCAGGGCCCGGACGACGATCGAGTGCGCGTCGATGTGGAAGTACCGACGTGCGGCCGAGCGGGTGTCGGAGAAGCCGTGCTCGTCCGCGCCCAGGGTCGCGAAGCGACGCGGGACGAACTGGCGGATCTGGTCGGGCACCTCGGACACGTAGTCCGTGCTCGCGACGAGCGGACCCTCGGTGGACTCGAGCTTCGAGGTCACCCACGGCGTGCGGGGCTCGTCCTCGGGGTGCAGAAAGTTGTGCTTCTCGGCGGCCAGTCCGTCGCGACGCATCTCGGCCCACGACGTCACCGACCACACGTCGGCGCTGACGCCCCACTCCTGGCCGAGGATGACCGCGGCCTCCTGCGCCCAGCCCACCGAGACGCCCGAGCCCAGCAGCTGGACCTTGGGGCCGTCGCCGCCGGTGCTGATCCGGTGCATGCCGCGGACGATGCCGTCGATGTCGACGTCCTCGGGCTCGGCGGGCTGCAGCATCGGCTCGTTGTAGACCGTCAGGTAGTACATGACGTTCGGGTCGGTGCTGTCCGGCCCGTACATCTGCTCCAGGCCGGCCCGGACGATGTGCGCGATCTCGTACCCGAACGCCGGGTCGTAGATCTTCATCGCCGGGTTGGTGCCCGCCAGCACCGGGCTGTGGCCGTCGGCGTGCTGCAGGCCCTCACCGGTGAGCGTGGTGCGCCCGGCGGTGGCGCCGATGATGAACCCGCGCGTCATCTGGTCCATGGCGGCCCACAGGGAGTCGCCCGTGCGCTGGAAGCCGAACATCGAGTAGAAGATGTAGACCGGGATCATCGGCTGGCCGTGCGTCGAGTACGAGGTGCCGGCGGCGGTGAACGCCGCGACCGAGCCCGCCTCGTTGATGCCCGCGTGCAGGATCTGGCCGTGCTCGGACTCCTTGTAGGCCAGGAAGAGCTCGCGGTCGACGGCGGTGTAGCGCTGGCCGTTCGGGTTGTAGATCTTGGCCGTCGGGAAGAACGAGTCCATGCCGAACGTGCGCGCCTCGTCGGGGACGATCGGCACGATGCGGTCGCCGATGCCCTTGTCGCGGATCAGGTCGCGCAGCAGCCGGACGAACGTCATCGTCGTCGCGGCCATCTGCTTGCCCGAGCCCTTGCGGGCGCCCGCGTAGGTGCTGTCGCCGGGCAGCGTCACCGAGACGGGGGCGTTGCGCCGCTCGGGCGTGAACCCGCCGAGCTTGCGACGGCGCTCGAGCGCGTACTCGATCTCGGGGGCGTCGGCGCCCGGGTGGTAGTACGGCACGCCGTAGGCGTCCTCGTCGATCTCCTTGTCCGTGACGGGGATGTTCAGCGAGTCACGGAACTTCTTGAGGTCGTCGGTGGTGAGCTTCTTCATCTGGTGCGTGGCGTTGCGCGCCTCGAAGTTCGCGCCGAGGCCGTAGCCCTTGACGGTCTTGGCGAGCACGACCGTCGGACGGCCGTTGTGCACCGTCGCCTGGTGGTAGGCGGCGTAGACCTTGCGATAGTCGTGGCCACCGCGCTTGAGGCCCCAGATCTGGTCGTCGGTCATGTCCTTGACCATCAGCTTGGTGGCCGTGGACTTGCCGAAGAAGTGCTCGCGGACGTAGCTGCCCGACTCGCCCTTGTAGGTCTGGAAGTCGCCGTCGGGCGTCTCGTTCATGATCCGCAGCAGGTCGCCGGTCTTGTCGGCCGCGAGCAGCGGGTCCCACTCGCGGCCCCACAGCACCTTGACGACGTTCCAGCCGGCGCCGCGGAAGAAGCCCTCGAGCTCCTGGACGATCTTGCCGTTGCCGCGGACGGGTCCGTCGAGGCGCTGCAGGTTGCAGTTGATGACGAAGGTGAGGTTGTCCAGGCCGTCGTTGGCCGCGAGCTGCAGCAGCCCGCGCGACTCCGGCTCGTCCATCTCGCCGTCGCCGAGGAACGCCCAGACGTGCTGGTCGGTGGTGTCCTTGAAGCCGCGGTCGCGCAGGTAGCGGTTGAACTGCGCCTGGTAGATCGCGTTCATCGGGCCGATGCCCATCGACACCGTGGGGAACTGCCAGAACCCGGGCATCAGGCGCGGGTGCGGGTACGACGACATGCCGTGCGGCGCCTTGGACTTCTCCTGGCGGAAGCCGTTCAGGTCGTCGGTGCCGAGGCGGCCCTCGAGGTAGGCGCGGGCGTACATGCCCGGCGAGGCGTGGCCCTGGTAGAACACCTGGTCGCCGCCGCCCGGGTGGTCGGGGCCGCGGAAGAAGTGGTTGAGCCCGACCTCGTAGAGGGTCGCGGCACCCGCGTAGGTGGAGATGTGGCCGCCGACGCCGATCTCGGGGCTCTGCGCGCGGTGCACCATGACCGCGGCGTTCCAGCGGACGTACGCACGGAAGCGACGCTCGATCTCCTCGTCGCCGGCGAAGTCGGGCTCGTCCTCGGTGGAGATGGTGTTGACGTAGTCGGTGACGACGCCGGGCTCGACGGTCACGCCGGCGCTGCGGCCGCGTTCCTGCATCGCCGCCAGGATCTGGCGGGCCCGGTCACGGCCGGAGACGGCGACGAGGTCGTCGAACGACTCCAGCCACTCGGACGTCTCCTCGTCGGGGGTGCTGCCACGGGGATCGGCGCTCATCGGGGCGCCTCCTTTGCTGGTCGTGCCTCGGGTCGGACGGTCGGTCCGTTCGGTGCGGCGACGCACACCCGCACCTGACGACGGTAGTCGTCGGTGACGGGCGTCCGCAGGACGCCGGATACCAATCTATCGACCGACGCGACGGGGCCGCCCACCCCCGTGGCGGGTGGGCGGCCCGGCGTGACCGATCAGACCTGCGCGTCGAGCCGCACGGGCAGGCCGCTGAGCCGCGACTGCTCGGCCGCGTCGGCGATGCGGAAGGCCGCCAGGGCGTCGTCGACGGTGCACGGGCTCGGCGTGCGTCCGGCGACGACGTCGCAGAACGCGGCGAGCTCGGTGCGGTACGCCGGCAGGAAGCGCTCCATGAACGACCACTTCTGCGGGCCGGCCGGGTAGGTCGCACCGGGCTCGGCCGAGACCAGCGCGAGGGAGTCGTCGTAGCCGACGCCGAGCGTGCCGTCCGACCCCATGACCTCCATCCGGACGTCGTGGCCGCCGCCGTTGTAGCGCGTGGCGGTGACGGTGGCGAGCGTGCCGTCGTCGAGCGTCAGCAGGACGGCGGCGGTGTCGACGTCGCCGGCCGCGGTGAAGAAGTCGGCGCCCTTGTTGGCGCCGACGGCGTACGCGCTGACGACCTCGCGGCCGGTGACGAACCGGATGATGTCGAAGTCGTGGATGCTGCAGTCGCGCAGGATGCCGCCGCTGGTGGGCAGGTACTCCGCGGCGGGCGGCGCCTGGTCGTGCGTCTGCGCGCGGATGGTGTGCACGAAGCCCAGCTCGCCGGACTCGACCGCGGCCCGGACGCGCTGGTACCCAGCGTCGAAGCGGCGCTGGAAGCCCACGTGGACGGGCACCGAGGACGCCTCGACCAGGGCGGCCAGCTCGAGGGTCTCCTCCAGGGTCGCCGCGACGGGCTTCTCGCAGAACGTCGGGACGCCGGCCGCGACGCCGGCGCGGACGAGCGGCGCGTGGCCGGGCGTCGACGTCGCGACCACGAGGCCGTCGACCTGGCCGAGCAGCTCGTCGACGTCCGCGGCGAACCCGTACCCCTCCTTGTCGGCCAGGGCGCGCGCGGGGTCGGGGAAGTGGTCGGCGACGACGACCTGGTCGATCTCGTCGAGCTCGGCGAGGGTGGAGGCGTGGAAGGCGCCGATGCGCCCGACGCCGGCAAGTCCGATGCGCATGGGTGTGTCCCGGTTCTGCGAGGGGGCGGGGTTCGCGTCCGATCCTCCGGCATGCGCCTCTGTGCGGTCAACCTCATGTCTTGACAAATAAGCGAGGATCGAAGGGCGGCGTGGCCGCCGCCGGTCTGCCTCAGCCGTCGTCGGTGAGCGGACGCGTCACGACGTCGGCGACGATGCGGCGCGGCACCGAGTCGAGCTCCTCGTCGGGGTCCCACGGTCCCGGGACGATCGAGCCGACCACGACCACGACGTCGTCGACGGCGAGGGCGCCCACCACCGTGCCGGCGAGGTCGCCGAACGCGCGGACGTGGCAGACGGCCGGGTCCAGGGGGCTCCAGCGGCCCGACCCCACCTCGGCCTGACGGTCCACGCGCACCATCACGTCGGCGAACGGTGCGCCGCTGCGGGAGGCGGAGGCGGCCGGGGTCTGCGTCACGACACCCATCAGGACGTTGGTCATGGCACGGCTCCTGGGGTTCGACGCGACCGGGCGGACCGGCCTCACCACACCCTACGGCCCCGACGGTGGCCCCTCACGAGTTGACGGGTTTCGGTCCGCGACGCGCCGACGGTGACGACCCGGACGTGTCGAGTCGTGCGGACGGGGCCGGGCCCGGCAAGATCGCGTCAAGGCCCGTCAAGGTCGCGAGAGGATCGCCGTCGGCGGGCGGGGCCGGGCGTTGCCTGGGGGCATGCACCTCGAATCCGCTGCGCTGCTGCTGGCCGTCGTCGGCCTGTGCGGCTACCTGCTCGCGGCCCTGCTGTGGCCGGAGAAGTTCTGATGGGCCCCACCGTCGCCGGCCTGCTGACGATCGCCGCGCTGCTCGGCGTCCTGGCGCTCGTCTACCGGCCCTTCGGCGACTACATGGCCACCGTCCTCACCTCGCCACGGCACCTGCGGGCCGAACGCGTCGTCTACCGCCTGGTCGGCGTCGACCCCGACGGGCGCCAGGGCGCGCGGGGGTACGCGCTGTCGGTCGTCGGGTTCACCGCCGTCAGCCTGCTGGTGCTGTTCGTGGTCCTGGTGGGGCAGGCGGCGCTGCCGTTCAGCCGCGGGCTGCCGGGCATGCCCTGGGACATGGCGCTCAACACCGCCGTCTCGTTCGTCACGAACACCAACTGGCAGTCCTACGCCGGTGAGTCGACGCTCGGGTGGACCGCGCAGATGGCCGGGCTCGCCGTGCAGAACTTCGTGTCGGCCGCGGTCGGCATCGCCGTCGCCGTCGCGCTGGTGCGTGCCTTCACCCGTCGCGAGTCCGACGACCTCGGCAACTTCTGGGTCGACCTCGTCCGGATCAACCTGCGGATCCTGCTGCCGGTGGCGTTCGTCGCGGCGATCGTCCTCGTCGGCCTCGGAGCCGTGCAGAGCTTCGCGCCCGACCGCGTGGTCGACACCGTGCTGGGCGGGCAGCAGACGCTGACGTTCGGACCGGTCGCGTCGCAGGAGGCGATCAAGGAGCTCGGCACCAACGGCGGCGGGTTCTTCAACGCCAACTCCGCGCACCCGTTCGAGAACCCCACGGCCCTGTCGAACCTGGTCGAGATCTTCCTGCTGCTGCTGATCCCGGTCTGCCTGACCCGCACGTTCGGGACGATGATCGGCAGCCGCAAGCACGGGTACGCCGTGCTGGGCGCGATGACGTTCCTGTGGGGCGCGATGCTCGCCGTCGCGCTCGTCTCCGAGGTCGGCGGCCACGGTGACTCCGCCCGTGCCGCGGGAGCGGCCATGGAGGGCAAGGAGACCCAGCTCGGCACGTGGGCCTCGACGCTGTTCGCGGTCAGCACCACCGGGACGTCGACCGGTGCGGTCAACGCCTCGCACGACTCCCTGACGCCCGCCGCGGGCGGCTCGACGATCGTGCACATGATGTTCGGCGAGGTCTCGCCGGGCGGCACCGGCTCGGGCCTGTACGGCTTCCTGGTCATGGCGGTGCTGACGGTGTTCGTCGCCGGGCTGATGGTCGGACGCACGCCCGAGCTGCTCGGCAAGAAGATCGGCACGACGCAGATGACCTACGTCGCGCTCTACACGTTGTCGGTGCCCGCGCTCGTGCTCGTCGGCATCGGCGTCGCGATCGCGCTGCCGTCCACGGCCGACGCGATGGGCAACGCGGGCGGCCACGGCTTCTCCGAGGTGGTCTACGCCTACACGTCCGCCGCCAACAACAACGGCAGCGCGTTCGGCGGGATCACCGTCACCTCGACGTTCTTCCAGCTGACGCTCGCCGCGGCCATGCTGCTCGGTCGGCTGGTGCCGATCCTGCTCGTCCTCGGGCTGGCCGGGTCCCTGGCCCGCCAGGGGACGGTGCCGACGACCGCCGGCACGCTGCCCACCCACACGGTCCAGTTCTCGGCCCTCGTGGTCGGCGTGATCGTGCTGGTCACCGGGCTGACCTTCTTCCCGACCCTGTCCCTCGGCCCGATCGCGGAGGCCCTCTCGTGAGCACCCTGACCACCCCGCCCGAGACGTCGCACGACGCCGCTCGGCGCCGGATCCCCACCCAGCAGGGACTGAGCGGCCGGCAGCTCGCCGCCCAGCTCGTCCCCGCGCTGCGCAAGCTCGACCCCCGTCACCTCTGGCGCAACCCGGTCGTGCTGATCGTCTGGCTCGGCTCGGTGCTGACCACGGTCCTCGCCATCGCCGACCCGAGCGTCTTCGCCGTCGCCATCGCGGTGTGGCTGTGGCTCACCGTGGTGTTCGCGAACCTCGCCGAGGCCGTCGCCGAGGGGCGCGGCAAGGCGCAGGCCGACTCCCTGCGCGCCGCGCGGCAGGACACCGTCGCCCGACGGCTCGACGCGGGAGGCGTCGAGTCGCAGGTGGCCGGCACCGACCTGCGCCCGGGCGACCGCGTGGTGGTCGAGGCGGGCCAGGTGGTCCCCGGCGACGGCGACGTCGTCGAGGGCGTCGCGAGCGTCGACGAGTCCGCGATCACCGGCGAGTCCGCGCCGGTGATCCGCGAGGCAGGTGGCGACCGCTCGGCCGTCACCGGAGGCACGACGGTCCTCTCGGACCGGATCGTCGTCGAGATCACCTCGGCGCCCGGCCAGACCTTCCTGGACAAGATGATCGCGCTCGTCGAGGGGGCGTCGCGCCGCAAGACCCCCAACGAGATCGCGCTGTCGATCCTGCTGGTGAGCCTCACGCTCGTGTTCCTGCTGGCCGTCGCCTCGCTCGCCCCGATGGCCCGGTACGCCGGCGCCCCGCAGTCGACCGTCGTGCTGGTGGCGCTGCTGGTCTGCCTGATCCCGACGACGATCGGGGCGCTGCTGTCGGCGATCGGCATCGCCGGCATGGACCGGCTCGTCCGCGTCAACGTCCTGGCGATGTCGGGCCGGGCGGTCGAGGCGGCGGGAGACGTCACGACGCTGCTGCTCGACAAGACCGGCACGATCACCATCGGCAACCGGCAGGCGTCCCGGTTCGTGCCGATGCCCGGCGTCGGCGAGGACGAGCTGCGCGACGCCGCACGGCTGTCCAGCCTCGCCGACCAGACCCCCGAGGGACGCTCGATCGTCACGCTCGCCGAGCAGCAGGGGGCGTCGGGCGAGGTGCCGCAGGGCGCCGAGTTCGTCGAGTTCACCGCCCAGACCCGGATGTCGGGCGTCGACCTCGCCGGCGGGCGCCTCGTCCGCAAGGGCGCCGCGTCCGCCGTCCACCGCTGGGTCGGCGGCGACGTCGCCCCCGAGCTCGCGGACGCCGTCGACGAGATCAGCGAGGCCGGTGGCACGCCCCTCGTGGTGGCCGAGCAGTCGGCCGACGGGACGGGACGCGTGCTCGGCGTCGTCCACCTCAAGGACGTCGTCAAGGACGGCATGCGCGCGCGGTTCGACGAGCTGCGCCGCATGGGCATCCGCACCGTGATGATCACCGGCGACAACCCCAAGACCGCCAAGGCGATCGCCGACGAGGCCGGGGTGGACGACTTCCTGGCCGAGGCGACGCCCGAGGACAAGCTCGCGCTGATCCGCCAGGAGCAGGCCGGCGGTCGCCTGGTCGCGATGACCGGCGACGGCACCAACGACGCGCCCGCGCTCGCCGCGGCCGACGTCGGCGTGGCGATGAACACCGGCACGTCGGCGGCCAAGGAGGCCGGCAACATGGTCGACCTCGACTCCGACCCCACCAAGCTGATCGACGTCGTGGCCATCGGCAAGCAGCTGCTCATCACCCGCGGCGCGCTCACCACGTTCTCGATCGCCAACGACGTCGCCAAGTACTTCGCGATCGTGCCGGCGATGTTCGTGGCCGCTTACCCGGGCCTGGACGCGCTCAACGTCATGCGGCTCGGCTCGCCCGAGTCGGCGATCCTCTCGGCCGTGGTCTTCAACGCCCTGGTGATCGTCGGCCTGATCCCGCTCGCGCTGCGGGGCGTCGCGTACCGCGCGGCGTCGGCGGCGTCGGTGCTGAACCGCAACCTGCTCGTGTTCGGCGTCGGCGGGGTGCTGGTGCCGTTCGTCGGCATCAAGCTGATCGACCTCGTCGTCTCGCCCCTGCTGTCCCTGTGAAGAACTGGATCCCCACATGACCACCACCACCGACGTCGTCGCCCGTCCCTCGACCGCCACGCTCCTGACCGACCTCGTGCGCCAGTCCTGGACGGGCCTGCGCGCCCTGCTCGTCCTCACCGTCCTGCTCGGGGTCGTCTACCCGGTGACGGTCTGGGCCGTCGGGCAGGTCGCCCTCGGTGACCGGGCCGACGGCCAGCTCGTCCGACGGGACGGCGCCGTCGTCGGGTCGGCCCTGATCGGTCAGCGGTTCGACGCCGAGACGGCACCGGGGCTGTTCCACTCGCGTCCGTCGGCGGGTGACTACGACCCGCTCGCGACCGCGCCGTCCAACCTGGGGCCGTCGGACCCCGACCTCGTGAGGACCATCGAGGAGCGCCGGGCCCAGGTGGCGCGCGACAACGGCGTCGCCCCGTCGGCGGTGCCGCCCGACGCGGTCACCGCGTCCGGATCGGGCGTCGACCCGTACGTCTCGCCCGCCTACGCCGCGCTCCAGGTGGACCGCGTCGCGCGGGCGTCGGGCCTGACGGTCGGCGAGGTGCGCACGCTCGTCGCCGAGCACACGCGCGGCCGGTCGCTCGGCTTCCTGGGCGACCCGAAGGTCGACGTGCTGCGGCTCAACCTCGCCGTCCTCGACGCGACGCGCTGACGGTCACGGGAGGTTCTCCACCTCGACGGGGACGAGGTCGTCGGCGGGCGTGAAGCCGAACACCTGCGCGTAGAACGACAGCTCGCACTCCAGCGCGCGCACCTGGTTGTCGAGCGCGCGGAAGCCGTGGCCCTCGCCCTCGAACAATACGAGCGCGACGGGCAGCCCCTTGGCGCGCAGGGCGTCGGCCATCAGGTGCGCCTGCGCGGGCGGGACCACCCTGTCCTCGGTGCCCTGCAGCAGGATGAGGGGTGCGGACAGCCGGTCCACCTGGGTGAGCGGCGAGCGCTCGTCGTACACGGCCTCGCCCTCGGGCCACGGCGCGACCAGGCCCCACAGGTACCGCGACTCCAGCTTGTGCGTGTCGCGCGCGAGGGCGCCGAGGTCGCTGACGCCGAAGTGGCTGGCGCCGGCGGCGAAGACGTCCGTGGTGGTCATGGCCGCGAGCGTCGTGAAGCCGCCCGCACTGCCACCGGTGATGCAGAGGCGGTCGCCGTCGACGACGCCGGTGTCGGCCAGGTGACGCGCGCCGCTCGCCGCGTCCTGGACGTCGACCACGCCCCACGTGCCCTGCAGACGACGGCGGTACTCGCGCCCGTAGCCGACCGACCCGCCGTAGTTGACGTCGAGCACCGCGAAGCCGCGGGAGGTCCAGAACGTGCGGGCCGTGGAGTACGCCGGCGGGCTGGCCGCGGTGGGGCCGCCGTGCAGCGTGACGATCAGCGGCGGCAGCTCGCCGTCAGGTCCGACGACGTCGGGGTGGGTGGGCCGGTAGAGGAACCCGTGCGCCAGCGCACCGTCGGGCGTCGGCCAGCTGACCGGCTCGGGGCGGGAGGCCAGGGTGGGGTCGACCTGCGTCGCGCCGGCCACGGGCGCGACGCTGCCGTCGACGAGGTCGATCGTCACCAGCTCGGCCGGACGGTCGGCGAAGAAGGCCCGGGCCACGCCGCGGTCGCCCCAGACCCGCAGGTCGGCCAGCGCGGTGACCGACGTGGGCACCGTCGTGAGGTCGCCGGTGGCGGGGTCGAGGACGACCACGGTCCGGTACCCGTCGACGAAGCGGTGGCTGAGCAGCCGCCCGTCGGGCAGCAGGTCGTAGGACCACTGGTCCTGGGTCCACCGGGGCTGACCGAGGTCGTGCTCGTCGGGGCGGATCGTCTCGAGGACGGGGGCGTCGGCGGTGACGTCCACGACCGCGTGGTTGCCCCACCCCGACCGGTCGGTGACCACGACGAGGCGGTCGTCGTCCAGCCACAGCGGCTGCTCGATCGCCTCGCCGTCGCCGCCGGCCAGCAGCCGGACGTCGACCAGGTCGCCCGCGTCGTCGAGCCCGCCCACCCACAGGTACGTGGAGTCCCAGGCCATGTCGGGGTGGTTCCAGGTGAGCCAGGCGAGGCGGCCGCCACCGGGGGAGAGCACCGGGTCGGCGACGAAGTCGGGCGCCGCGGTGGCGTCGGCGGTGCCGGTGGGCTCACCCACCGGACGCACGCGTCCCGCGACGAGCGGCGTGCCGAGGTCGTCGGCGCCGTCGAGCGCGAGTCGCACGAGCGAGGTCACCGGCTCGACGGACGGGTCGCGCTGGTCCTCGCGCACCGTGTAGGCGACGCCTCGCGGGAGGTCGAGGGCGAAGCGGCCGAACCTCACCCGGCCGTCGGTGGGCGGCGTGATCGCGCGCGGCTCCTCGCCCGGCCCGGTGCGCCAGACCCGCTGCTCGGTCTGCTCCACCCACAGCACCACCCCGTCGCGGACGCCCACGTCGCCACCGCCGTACTCGTGGATGCGGGTGCGCACGTCCTGCCCGGGCGGCGAGACGTCGTGCGGCACCCCGTCGGGGCCGACGCGCACCAGCGTGACGCGCCCGGCGTCGTCGGGTCGCGACTCGAGCCAGTAGAGGGTGTCGCCGTCGGGGTGCGGCGAGCGGCGGACGGTGCCGCCGGCGTAGGTGTCGCGCGCCGACACCGGGGAGGGCCACGAGCCGTGCGGGAGGGGACGGGGCGTCGTCGAGGGCATCGCCCCAGCGTGTCACCGACGAGCGCCGAGGGGCACCCCCGCGGTCGGTCGAACCTCCCGGATCCCGTGACGACGGGTCGACGGCTGTGGGAGTCTGTGCCCGGGGCGGGGGCCCAGCGATGCCGCGACGGCGGCGTCCGTTCGGTGGTGCGGGAGGTGGCGGACCGGTGGAGTGTTCCGACCAGGTCCCGTCGACCCTCGACGACGCCCTGTGGGTGGGGCTGTCCGACCTCGAGCGTCTCGTCCGCGACGGTGACGACCTCGTCCCGATGTTCGCGGCCGCGACGCGTGCCGCCGCCGCCGTGCCCGGTGCGCTCGACGCGCGGCTCTCCCGGATCGACTGGCAGGCCGGCGTCGCCGTCGAGGTCGCGCGGTGCGACGCCGCCGCGCTCGATCCCGACGCACCCGAGGCGGCCGTCGGTCGTCCCCTCGCCGACGTCCCCCACGCCGCCCGAGCGGCTGCGGCCGGACGCGGCGCCGTCCTCCGTCTCGACGACGCCGACCTGTCGGCCGACGAGCGGGCGATGCTCGAGACGTCGGGCGGCCGGCTCGCCTACTCCTCGCCGGTCCAGGTGGGCACGGCGGTCTGGGGCACGCTGACGGTCTGCCTCGTGGACGAGGGCGCCGAGGCCGTCGGACGGCGTCACGGCGACCTGGTCACCTCGCTCCTCGCCCAGGGCCTCACGCGCCTGGAGCGGCTGGCGGCCCTGCACGAGATGGCGTTCACCGATCCGCTGACGGGCATCGCCAACCGCCGCGCCGCCGAGGACCTCCTCGACCGCTACATCCACGACCCCGACCTGCCCGACGTCAGCCTGGTGCTCCTCGACGTCGACCACTTCAAGCAGGTCAACGACTCGCGCGGCCACGACGGCGGCGACCGGCTGCTGCGCGTGGTCGCGCTGACGCTGCGCCAGGTCGCCGCCGGGCTCGACGGCGGGCTCGCCGCCCGGTTGGGCGGTGACGAGTTCGCCCTCGTCGCCCGCACCTCCCGCGGACTCGACGTCGCCGACGTCGTCGGGACGCTGCGCGACGCCGTCCGCCCGTCCGTCCCGACGTTCGACATCTCCACCGGCGCGGCCGTGAGGGGCGTCGACGTGCCCGTGGTCCTGCCCGCCGACGAGGTGCGCCGCGCGCTGATGCGCAGCGCCGACGCCGACCTGTACCGGCACAAGCAGTCGCGGCGCGCCCCGTCGGCCGAGCTGGCCGGCCAGCACTGGACCGAGCACGTCTACGACTCGCTCGCCGAGCTGACGCAGTCGCTGCAGATGACGCCCGACGCGCCGCCGTCGTCCCGGCTGCGGATGGTCGCCGAGGCGGTCTGCGCCGTCACCGAGGCGGCCACCTGGATGATCGGTCGCACCGACGGCGACGGGCAGCTGCACGACGACGTGTTCGGCTACAACCCGCTGCGCCGCACCGACGACCCGCCCGTGCCGTTGGGCTCGTACGACCTCGCCGACTTCCCAGCCACCCGCGCGGCGCTGGCGGGCTACCCGTTCTTCGCCACCGTGATCGAGGGCGACGTCGCCGAGCGCCGGGTGCTGGCCACCACGCCGTTCACCGCCGTGGTGGGCGCCGGCGGGCACGACCGTGACGGCACGGGCTGGCTCGTCGAGATCTACGCCGACGACTTCTCCGGCGACGTCAGCTGGGCCACGTCGACCCTGCAGGTGCTCGTCACGCTGGCGCTGGGCTAGACGCGACCGAGCCCCGCCATCCGCAGGGACGACGGGGCTCGGGTGGGGCGAGGACTACTTCTTGAAGACGTCCTTGACGTTCTCGCCGGCCTGCTTGGTGCTGGACTTGGCCTGGTCGGCCTTGCCCTCGGCCTTGAGCTCGTCGTTGTTGGTGACGTCGCCGACGGCCTCCTTGGCCTTGCCGGCGAGGTCCTCAGCGGTGTTCTTGATCTTGTCTCCGAGGCCCATGAGGGTCTCCCTTCGGTTGGCGTCCCGTCCCCCGATGGGACGGAGCTGGTGGGGTGTGGGTCAGTGGACTCGTGCGGTCGAGCCGGTGGCCTTGCGGACGAGCTTGGATCGTGAGGGCCCGTCGAGGACGATGCGGCACGTCGCGTCCCCGTCGGGGAGTGCGGTGGCGACGTCCTGGGTGCAGGTGCGGGCGGCGGTGCCGATGGACTCACCGTCGGCGCGGGGGTCCAGACGGGCCCGGAGCTCCACGACCTGCTTGGACCCGTACGAACGCGTCCGTCCTGACACCGACTGAGTCGGGGTCATGGTGTCGAAGCGCTCGGCGGTCGCGGCCGCGATCGAGGTCAGGTCGGCCTCGAGGCGCCCGTGGTCGTCCGAGCCCTTGAGCCGGACGCTGGACTGGTGCGGGCGTCGGGCGTGCGCGGCGAGCCACCACAGGCCCAGCAGGCCCAGGACCAGGCCGACGGCGGCGAAGACCCAGGTGAACCAGGTGGCGTCGACGATGTCCGAGGCGGGTCCGGTGGACAGCGAGGACTGGTAGGTGAAGACCCAGCCGTACTTCCAGTCCAGGGCGAAGAACC